>JAFOZC010000114.1 GCA_017391305.1 Oscillospiraceae bacterium
CGGACTTCCCGGAGAGCTGTGGCTCAGCGGCGAGAACCTTGCCAGAGGCTATATCCATGACGAGGAACGCAGCAGGGAACGCTTTATGGCAGACCCCTTCTTCCCCGGCCAGCGGATCTATAAGACGGGAGACCTCGGCAAGTGGCTCCCGGACGGAAACCTCCTGTACCTCGGCAGAAATGACCATCAGGTCAAGATCCGTGGCAACCGTGTGGAGCTGGGCGAGGTGGAAAGTGTTCTTACGAATCTGCTGTCCCTTCGTTCCTGTGCCGCTATCGTGGATGCAGATCGTCTTGCGGTGTTCTACTGCTCGGATCGGGAGATCCCCTACACCGCCATGAGAGAAGTGGCGGGAAAGGCTCTGCCCAAGTATATGATCCCGGATCTGTGGATCTTCTTAGAGGAAATGCCCCTGACAGCCAACGGGAAAATTCAAAAGGAAGCCTTGAAGATCCCGGAGCAACAGCGCTCACAGAAACAGCTTCGCCTTCCGAGGAATGCTACGGAACAGCGGATTTGGGAGATTTGGAAGGAAGCTCTCAAGACAGAGCAGGTGGATGTAGAGGAGAACTTCTTCGAGGCCGGAGGAACCTCCCTGTCCCTTGCCATGACATTTGCCCGTCTCAGTGCCGCCTTTGAGGGTCAGCTGCAGATCGGCGATGTCTTCGCCTACCCCACCGTACGGAAGCTGTCAGACTATATCCTCAGCAAGGGTAACAGCGCCCGAAGGGTGACCGTAGAGGGTGTGGAACTAAACAACGAGTGTTACGGAAAAGGAAGCGGAGCCGAACTGCGCCATCTATGCACAAATAAGACAAAAGCACCTTTGGAAGAGCTCTTGAAATGTGCTCTAACATATACCTTGGGTCGTTTGTCGAAAAATAAACAAATAAAGTTCTATCATTATGTAGAAAATTGTTGCTTTAGCACAGTGTCCTGTGATATAATAGTTGAAAGTACGCTGAAGGATATTGCCCAAAATATTCGGGTCGAGGACGAGCCGTGGCACAGAGATCAGGCAGTGCGGAAGCCCGGCAGAAGAGCTCTGATCGCCCTGCAAACAGGGGATAGGGAACTGAGCCGTTCCGAGGAAGACAAGCTCCTGCCCCTCTTTGATCTCTGGATCTGTGCGAAGCAAACAGACCGTGGCACAGAGCTCCGTATCCGCAACATCAGCAGGACTCTGACAGATCCTGTTTGCAAGACCGTATTGAAGGTCCTTGCCGCCTTTATGGAGAAATAAAGGTCATTGCATGAAATCTGTCTCCATCAACCGACATCGCCTGTTGGTTGATGGAGACCCCCATAAAATTTGTTTATGCCCCCGCTGGGTTTTTGTGGGAGGATGAAGGATGCAAGAAGGAATAAGTTTTTTGAAAGGAGAGCACAACGCATTTGCAGTGTGCATGAGAACATGAAGAAGAAAGTTGCAATGTTTCCCGGTCAGGGAAGTGTGTATGTAGGAATGTGCAAGGAGCTCCTGCGGGAGCATGACCTTGTACGGCAGATCTTTCGGGAGGCCTCCGATGCCATCGGCATGGATATGGAGAAGCTTTGCCTGGAGGGAGATCTGAAGGAACTGACCAAGACAGAGCATTCTCAGCCTGCGATCTTGACGGCAAGCGTGGCCTCCTTCCGTGTATTGGAGGAGGAATTCGGTTTCCGCCCCCACTTCTATGCCGGTCACAGTTTGGGCGAGTTCTCTGCTTTGGTCTGCGCAGGCTATCTTCCCTTTGCAGAGGGTGTGCGTCTGGTCAAGACCCGTGGCGAGCTCATGCGTGATGCGGCTCTCGGCACAGAGAGTCTCATGACGGCCGTGGGCAAGCTGCCCAAGGAGGAGATCCTTGGGGTTTGCCGAGAGGTTTCCGCCTCCGGTCACGTGGTCTGTGTTTCCAACTACAATTCTCACAAGCAGAATGTTATTTCCGGTTCTAAGGTCGGCGTTTCCGAGGCGGAAAAGCGGCTGGCCTCTTTGGGCGCATCCGTGAAACGGCTTAATGTCAGCGCCCCCTTCCATTCCCCCCTGATGCAGCCTGCTTTGGAGCGATTCAAGGTGGTGCTGGAGGGCTATTCCTTCACAGACAGCGGCAAGGCTGTTCTGTCCAATGTAACAGCCCGTCCTCATGTCTTTGCCGAGATCAGGGAGAGACTGGCACAACAGCTTGTCAGCCCGGTTCGCTGGCAGGAGACTGTGGAATATCTGAAGGCACAGCAGATCCGTCTGGCTGTGGATGTAGGGCCGGGAAAGGTTCTGCGGAACTTGATGTTTGATAATTTCCCCGCTGTCCATGCGCTATCCTATGATGTTCCGGACAATGCCCGTGAGCTGGAAAAGCTCCTGGGCAACGAAAAGTACAGTCCTTTTATTTCCCGTTGTATGGGTCAGGCCGTTGCTACCCGCAACCTGTGCTATGACCCCCAAAGCTATGAAACCGAAATTATGGAACCCTATCGCCGCCTGCAAGCCATGGAGCTCACTGTAGAGGCAGAGGAGAGAACTGCCACCGCAGAAGAGATGAAGACTGCTACAGAGCTTCTTCTCAAGATCTTCCGAGGCAAGCAGATCCCGACAGAAGAACAGCAGGCACGCCTGCAGACCCTGTATCTGGATACAGGCACAGAGGGAATGTTCTCCCGATAGGGTGAGTTTACATATGATTGATGGATAAGGCAGGTGATACCCTTGGACTTTGATATGCAATTGGAAGAATTCGACGATCTCTTTGACCTGAGTCCCACAGAGGACAACACCCTCGGCGGCGAGGAGATCGCCGTGGTGGGTCTGTCTGTGATGGCAGGTCACGCCCATGATGCCACGGAGCTGTGGGAGGCTCTGTGCAGAGGAGAGAATTTCGTCCGAGCCTTCCCGGAGGCACGGAGGGCCGATGCAGATGCCTTTGCCCGTTTCTTGGGAATCGAGCCCTTCGACTATGCCCAACAGAGCTATTTGGACAGAGTGGACCAATTCTGTCCCTCCTTCTTCCATATTCCCCCCAAGGATGCCGCCCTCTTAGATCCTGCCCAGAGGCTTTTCCTGCAAACGGCATGGAGAGCCTTGGAGGACGCAGGTCTTTCCAAACAGCGCTTATCCGGTTCCGATACCGGTATCTTCGTGGGCTATACCGCCCCGGAGCAGCAATACAGCAAGCTCCTTGCCAAGTCCGACCCGGAGTACGCAGACCGGGCCCTTTCCGGTACGGTGAATTCCATCATCGCCAGCCGCTTGAGCTATTACCTCAACCTCCGTGGCCCTGCGGTCATGGTGGATACAGCCTGCTCCTCCTCTCTGGTCGCAGTACATTTGGCCTGCAATGCACTCCGTGCCGGAGATTGCTCCATTGCTCTTGCAGGAACTGTGAAGTTCAGCCTGATCCCGGAACGGGCAGGGGACAGCAGTGAGATCACTGTCAATTCCCGTGACGGACAGACCAGAACCTTTGACATGGACTCCGACGGCACCAACGGAGGAGAGGGTGTCGCAGCCCTGATCCTCAAGCCCCTTTCCCTTGCCCGTCGGGACAGAGATCGGATCTATGCCCTCATTAAGGGCAGTGCCATCAATCAGGACGGAGCCTCCGTTGGCATTACCGCCCCCAATGCGGCGGCTCAGGAGGCAGTGATCCTGAAGGCCTGGGAGAATGCCGGCATTGACCCGGAGCAGGTATCCTATATTGAGGCTCACGGTACTGCCACCCGTCTGGGAGATCCCATTGAGATCAGCGGCATTCAGGGAGCTTTCCGCAAATATACGGACAGGAAACAGTTCTGTGCCATCGGCTCTCTGAAGACCAATATGGGTCACTTAGACTGTGGCGCAGGTCTTATGGGACTTGTCAAATGCATCCTGTCCCTGAGACATAAGCTGCTCCCACCCCACTTACATTTTACAAGTCCCAACAGGCGGATCGATTTTGTGGACTCCCCTGTATATATCAACGACAGATTACAGCCCTGGGATAGCGAAGGCCCAAGGATCTGCGGTGTCAGCTCCTTCGGCATGAGCGGTACGAACTGCCATGTGGTACTGCAGGAAGGGCCGGAGGAAGAGGAGGACAATGCCCTCCCTATGGTGCTTGCCATTTCTGCCGCTGACCCTTCGGCGCTTCGCCTTTTGGCAGAGAGCATAGAGAAACATGCTCCCTGTGATCCCAAGGCCTTAAGCAGTTATATCTTTAC
The DNA here is from genome assembly GCA_017391305.1 of Oscillospiraceae bacterium. Lineage (GTDB taxonomy): Bacteria > Bacillota > Clostridia > Oscillospirales > Oscillospiraceae > JAZOXB01. Next base: position 4,177 of record JAFOZC010000114.1, read on the forward strand.
CGCCAACGTCTCCAAATCCGGGGAGACAGAGCGCTTTGCTACGGTGATCTCCTCCTATGAGGATCTGAAGGATCTGGGAGAAAGGGTAGCAAAAGAGGCGGTTTCCCTTTCCCGAGAGGAAGAAACAGAGGATCTCCCCATAGAGGGGGCAAGCCCGGAGGAGCTTTGCAGAGCCTACCTTTCCGGGAAGCATATGGACTGGTATGAGGTCTACAGCGCCTACGCTCTGCATATTACCTCCCATATCTGCCAGCCATTGACACAGGAACGGATCTGGCTCAACCCTGTCACCAAGGCAGTTCCCGTAAACAGAGGGAGAAAGGAAGCCCTGCTGGATGCTTGCCTCACAGACTCGCCTCTGGTTCATGTCTACACCACCGCAATGAGTGAGGACAGCCACAGCGAAGTCAGGGAGCATATGATCGGAGAGCGGAATGTCCTTGCAGGAACGGTCTATGTGGAAATGCTCCGCTCGGCAGGCTCGAAGATGCTGGGAAGTCAGAGACTGCAAATTGACTCCCTGGTCTTTATGAGCCCCATGATTTTTGACAAGGGACAGACCAGACAGGTGCAGACCGTTCTGTACCGAAAGAATGACAATGAGCTGGAGGCTACTGTCCAGAGCCGAGGCACAGAGGAAGAGGAATGGAGCATCCATGTCAAGGCAAAGCTGTCCTCCTTCTCAGAGGAAGCTCCTGACACAGTGGATGTACAGGCTCTCCTGTCCCGTATGGGAGAGAATGTTCTGGACAAAACCACCCTTGTTGACCAAATGGTGACCACCGGCCCCCGATGGAAAGTACAGAGGGGGATCTGGACGGCAGAAGGGGAGGCTGTGACCTACGCCGCCCCGGAGCAGGAATTTGCCCAGGAGCTACAGCAGTACGGCCTGTATCCCTCTATGCTGGATGCGGCGGTGAACTGTAGCAGTGTCCTCAACGGAGAGATCTTCTGCCTGCCCTACTACTACGGCAGTATGAGGATCTACGGGTCTATGACAGGCCCCATCTATTCCCACACCGTCAAGAATCGGGAAAGCTCCTCCCCTGACGGAGAGCTTCATATATTCGATATTCAAATTTTTGACGAAAGCGGCCGAATCCTTGCCACAGTGAAGGACTACGGTATGAAGAAGGCCGGCTCCCGTCAGACACAGCAATTCTTCCAATACAGAGAGCCTTTGCTGAGAGAAAGCACATGGATCTCGGAGACCACCCAATACAGACCCTCGGAGCTGTACTCTCCCGACAGCAGTACCCTGCTGGTATCCTGCGTGGACAGAGCGCCTAAGGGAATCTATCAGGCAGTGAAGAACGCATGGAGAGACAGAGCCTATGAGCTCCTCCTTTGCTCCTGGCCTGCCAGAAATACAGAACGAAAGACCTACATCTTCCCGGAATCTCAGAAGGACTTCACAGAGTTCTTCCGAGAAATGGAGCATAAGAACCTGTCCCGTGTACTCTTCTTCCTGCCGGAGGAAAGAGACTATGAGAACGGGGAGGATTTCCGTACAGAGACAGAGACCCTGGCACAGGGCTTCTTCCACATGATTTCCGCCTTGGCCTCCAATAAGGCACTGGGCAATCTGCGGGTGGATATTATGATCCCCGTGAAGGAACAGCCCTCTCCTCTTTCCATGCTGATCGCAGGCATGGGCAAATCGATCCTCTTTGAATACAGCCGATTGGAACTGCGCTGTATTCTCTTCTCCGGGGATACGGAGAGCGGAGAGATTTTGGAGGAGCTTTCCTACAACCATTCCGATTATATGATCCTGCGGAAGCAGAAGGAGAGATTTGTTCCTCAGATCATCCCCATAGATGAGGAGGAGGGGAAGCCCTTCCACCTCCGCAAGGGAGGCAGTTACCTGATCACCGGCGGTACCGGCGGGATCGGCCTTGTAATGGCAGAGCTTCTGTCGGAGATAGAGTCGGACATCCGTCTGATCCTCCTGTCCAGAAGTCAGACCCTGCCCCCCGACCGTTGGGAAACCGCACAAGAGCCTAAGTACCGCAGTCTGTGCAAGCTCCGTAATCAGGTGAGCGCTTTGGAATGCGCTTCCTGCGATATTGCGGATGCTAAGGCGCTGGCCGCCTTCATGGACGAGCACAGGCAGATCAACGGTGTGATCCATGCTGCAGGTCTGCCCGGTGGCGGCTTTGTCATCAAACGGCAGTGGAAGGATGTTATGGAGGTCATGTCCCCCAAGATTCTGGGTACGGGAGAGCTGGTACGCTATGCAGAGGAAAGAGACATGGACTTCCTTGTACTGTTTTCTTCCTACTCCGCTGTACTGTCCGTGGGAGGACAGGCAGATTATATCGGTGCTAACAGCTTCATGGATGCCTGCGCCGACTTCCGCAATCCCCACGGCAGGATCAAGGTTCTGAACTGGAGCGGCTGGAGAGAATGCGGCATGGCTCTTGCCAATGGGGTGGATATGGAGAAATCTCCCGTCCGCTTCCTGAATAACCAAGAGGGCAAGGAGGCCTTCCTCCGTGCCATGAGCTGTAAGAGCTCTCGGGTACTGATCGGTCAGTACCAATACAAGGAGCTTGCCTCCTCTATGGAGGACTATGAAAAGCTGTTACGTTTTGACGAGACCACCTTGGCACAGATCCGCAAGGCAGATGCCGGGAAATCCCGTGAGAACGAAAACTATACCATTACCGTCCGAGGCAAGGATACCCCCTTAAGCCCCACGGAGGAACAGGTGGCACAGGCTTGGGCAAAGACCCTTGGTCTGAGAGAGGTACATTACCGTGACCGCTTCCTGGAAATCGGCGGTGACTCTCTTTCCGCAACCTATTTGCAGAAGGAGATCGAAAAGCACTTCCCCGGAACAATGGATATCACAGATGTCTTTGTATATCCGACCATTGAACAAATGTCAGACTTTATAGACAGCAAGCTTGGAACAGAGCCTGTAGCGGATGAGGAGGCGCTTCCTCCCACAGCCCCTCGGGATGAACCCTCAGAGCCTGCTACAGAAGAAAAACTGTCCGATGCAGAGCAAATGCGTCGCTTGCTGGAGCTATTAGCCTCCGGTGAGATCGATGTAGGCCAAGCGGGACAGCTCCTATAGGAGGGATCGTATTTGAGTTTAGTAAAAGAATATATTTTAGAACAGGTCAGCCGGAGGGAGCTTTCCCCGGATCGGGCCATGAGCATCCTCCAAGAGCTGGGAGAGCTGGAGAAAGGCGGACAGCAGGATAACCGTATTGCGGTTATCGGCATGTCCTGCAACCTGTCCGAGGCTCTGAATTACGAGGAATTCTGGCAGAACCTTCTCCATGATCGGGACTGCCTTGGCTATATGCCCACGGAGCAGGTTGACTACTACCGTCTGGTAGAGAACAAGGTTTTTGCCGATGTGATGGGCATGAAAGCCGGTATGAACATTGAGGCCAGCCGTTTTGACTGCCGCAGCTCCTACATGAAGGAATCGGATAAATTTGACGCCGCTTTCTTCGGCATTGCGCCCAGAGAGGCCAAGTATATGGAGCCGGGACAGAGAGTCTTCTTAGAAACGGCCTGTGCCGCCATTGAAGACGGCGGCTACAGCCTGAACGAGGTCATGGGAAGCTCCATCGGTGTCTTCGTAGGCAAGGATCACAACAACTCTGAGTTCTACAAGCGCATCACCAAGGACGATACCCTCAGCACCACAGGCTCTTGGCACGGCATTTTGGCAAGCCGTATCAGCTATATTTTCAATTTCCGCGGCCCTGCCATTGTCATTGATACCGCCTGCTCCTCCGGCCTGGTCTGCGTCCATGAGGCTTGCAGATCCCTCCAAGCAGGGGACTGTGACATGGCTATTGCCGGCGGTATCGCCTGTGGCGGTTCTCCTGCCGACGGACAGAAGGATCCGGGAGAATCTACCGATGCACTGGAATCCGTGGCATCCCATGATTCCATCGTTCGCCCCTTTGACAAGAAATCCGCAGGCACTGTTTTCGGAGAGGGCTGTGCGGTTCTACTGCTGAAGCCTCTGAAGAAGGCCATTGCCGATGGAGATCGGATCCATGCCGTGATCCTGGCAAGCGGTGCCAACAACGACGGTGCGTCCAATGGCATTACCGCACCCAACCCTGCGGCACAGACCGACATTATCACCAAGACCTGGGAAGCCGCAAAGGTCGATCCCAGAAGCATTTCCTATATCGAGACCCACGGCACAGGCACGCTTTTGGGCGATCCCATTGAGTTCAAGGCGCTGAACAATGCCTTCCGCAAGTACAGCCAGGATCGGCAGTTCTGCGGCATCGGTTCTGCCAAGAGTAACGTAGGACACCTGATTGCCGCCTCCGGACCGGTGGGCATGATCAAGGTCATTCTGGCCATGAAGCACAGAACTCTCCCTGCAAGCATCAATTTTGAAGAACCCAACCCCCACATCAGCTTCATGGATTCTGCCATGTACATTGTGGACAGAGCCACCCCCTGGGGACGGGAGGGAGAGACCCTGCGAGCCGGTGTCAGTAGCTTCGGCTTCAGCGGTACCAATGTCCATGTCCTTCTGGAAAGTGCAGATGCCTACCTTGCTCCCCAGGAGGAAAGACCGGAGAAGCCCGGTGTCCTGACCGTATCTGCCAAGACCAAGTGGTCTCTGGAGCAATACGTCAGCCGATACACCGCCCTTCTGGACAAGGAGCCGGAGGTGGACTTAGACGCCCTGTGCTACACTGCCGCTACGGGCAGAGGTCATTACAATTTCCGCCTTGCCATTCCCTTCCTCTCTCGGGAGGATCTGAGCCGCAAGCTCCACAGGCTGAATTACAGCGGCTTGGATAATGTAGACAGCGATGTGTATTACGGTAGCTACAAGGTGATTTCCGATAAGCGCATGGAACGGGGAACGGGAGAATACACGGAATCCGAGGTACGCGCCACCAACCGTCAGGCAGAGGAGATCCTGGGTCGGATCCATGCTTTGGGTCTGAATATGAAGGACTGCCGAGAGCTTTGCGACTGCTATATCCACGGCGCTACGGTTCGCTGGGAAGCTCTCTTTGAGGGGAAAAAGCCCCAGAAGCTCCACCTGCCTACCTATCCCTTTGAGCGTGTTACCTATTGGGCAGAGGAACGTCCCCTGAAGACCAGAGATGTCAGCGAATTCGGTGAAGCCAACGATCATCCTCTGGTAGAGCGGTGCTTGCTGAAATCCTTGGGACAGGACATTTATGTCACCCGTTTCAGTGTGAAGAAGCACTGGATCTTACAGGATCACATCATCATGGGGCGCAACATCATCCCCGGCACAGCCTATGTAGAGCTGGCACGGGAGGTCTGCTCCAAATATATCGAGGGTGAGATCGAGCTGCGTGATCTGATCTTCATGGCACCCCTTGTGGTAGATCCCAAGGAGGAGACCGAGGCGCAAATCGTGGTCACCAAGCACCGTGGCTATGTAGAGTTCATGGTTGCTACGGAAAAGACCGCTATGGATGCAGAGGGAAGCGAATGGATCAAGCATGTGGAGGGCAAGGCCTATCCCTTGGATCCGGAAACCTGCCCCGCTCCCTTTGATCTCAGCGTGCTGGAGACAGACACCGGCTTGCGGAGCAGTCCCGTACAGCTTGCAGGGCTGGATCAGCCCGATGCCATCATGTGCTTCGGCCCACGCTGGCAGAATATTCAGAAAGTATATATTTCCCCCCGTGATCTTTACGTCCATGCAAGGATCGATGATCGCTTTGTGGGGGATTTGGAAACCTTCCGTTTCCACACAAGCCTCTTGGATGCTACGGTTAACGCAGGTATCCAGGCTACTATGGAGGGTGTGTACCTGCCCTTCCTATTCAAGAGCCTGAAGCTCTACAGACCTCTGCCTCAGGAGGTCTTCAGCTGGGCTGTTTGTAAGAATCCCAATGCTCCCAGCGATGAGACCTATACCTATGATGTCCGACTTATGGACGCAGAGGGAAACATTCTGGTGGATATTACGGACTATACCGTCAAGAAGGTACATAAATTCAACAACTATGAGGATAAGAGCTATTACCGTGTCAAGTGGCAACAGCAGGAGCGGCAGGAGGGTACTGCAGAGTCTCTGGGTACTACCCTGATCATCGGTAGCCAGAACCTCAGCGACGAGTTTGTTGACCGCATCGAAGCAAGTGCCTCCCGTCTGATCCTTGCGGATAATGCAGAGGCCTTTGCAGAGATCGACAGAGATATTTATGACGTGGATTGCAGTGAGGAGGGCTACCGCAGTCTCTTCTCCGCTCTGCAGGGGACGGAGATCGACACCATCCTCTTTGCAGGCTCCTACAGCCCCCGTACGCAGGAGGTTCCCCTTCAGGGTCTGGAGCAACAGCTAAATCAGGGTCTCTACGGTCTGTTCCACCTGACCAAGGCTCTCATTAAGGAGCGTGTCCACGGCAGATTGGATATCATCCTCCTTACAGATCATGGCGCAAGAGTGACCGGCAAGGAAGCCGTGATCAAGCCGGACAATGCCGCCCTGATCGGTCTGGGCAAGTGCGTGGTACAGGAATATGAGAACCTTGCCACCCGTTCCATTGATACCGATGCCTTCACAGAGCCGGAGCAGATCATGGAGGAGCTTCTCAGTGCAGAGCGTTGCCCCCGTGTAGCTCTCCGCGGTGCAGAGCGCTATGTGGAGCAGCTTGTAAAGTTTGACCGCGATGCACAGCTCGATGAGATCCCCAGAGATCTGTCCCGAGGCTGTGTCCTCATCACCGGCGGTACCGGTGGTCTGGGTCTGGAGGCGGCGGCATATCTGGCAGAGAAGGGTGCTTCCAACATCATCCTCCTGTCAAGACGCTCCTTCCCCAAGGAAGAGCAGTGGGCAGCCATCTTAGAGGAGAACACAGACAGCAAGCTCTGCAATGGCATCCGTATCATTTCCGAGATTCGTAAGAAGGGAACGGCTGTGCATACCGTCAGTGCAGATGTCTCCGATGCCTCTATGATGGATCGCCTCCTCCGTTCTCTGGAGCAGGCCTTCGGCAAGGTGGTGGGCGTGGTACACTGTGCCGGTGTGGCAGGTGACGGCTTCATTATCAATAAGCCCTTCGAGGTCTTCCGCAATGTTATCCTGCCCAAGGTAGTAGGCACCAAGGTTCTTGACAGCCTGCTCCACTGGGAGGATATGGAGCTGTTTGTGGCCTACTCCTCCATGACTACCCTCTTAGGCGGTCCGGGACAGGGTGACTACACTGCGGCAAACTCCTACTTAGATGCCTATGCACAGCAGGGCGCTCTGTTAGGAAAGCCTGTTGTATCCCTGAACTGGCCTGCTTGGAGCGAGACCGGCATGGCAGTGGACTATGAGGTATCCGATGCACAGGTACTCTTCCGTTCTCTGGATACTCGGACAGCCATCTCCTACCTGAACGATGCAGTGAGCTACGGCCTTATTCATGCAGTACCCGGCGAGCTCAACTATGCGGTGATGGCACAGATCGCAGATATGATCCCCCTGACACTGGCTCCCAATATCCGCAAGGCCGTAGAGGTGCAGAAGCGCCGCATGGCAAGCGGAGAAGGCGCACAGGGACGGAGCTTCAACATTCAGGATGTGGTGATCTTAGGCAAATCTGCCGCAGATCTGACCACCACAGAGAAGCAGGTAGCATATATTTATGCCGCAGTTCTGAGTATTGAAGAAATCGATATTTACGAAAATTACAACTCTCTCGGTGGCAATTCCATGACCTCTACGGAGATCCTGAAGATCCTGAACCAGCATTTTGACAATATGCTGGATGTTTCCGACGTATTCTCTTACCCCACGGTATTCGAGATGGCGGAATATATTGATTCCAAGCTCAATGCACAGGGACAGGAGAAGGAAAGCGGAGAACCTGTGACCCAGCTTATCGATCAGCTGGAAACCGGCGAGATCGAGATCGACAAGATGATCGAGTATTTTGAAGAATGATTCTGAACAAATTCATAAAGGTATAGGAGGAAAGCATTTATGAATATCATTGAAACCAGCAAGTTGGTCAAACGATACAAGAACCATACGGCTGTAGACAGAATTGATCTGGATGTTAGGGAAGGAGAGGTTTTCGGTCTCCTTGGCCCCAACGGTGCAGGCAAGTCCACCCTGATCGGTATGCTGGTCGGCACTCTGAAGGTCACCGAAGGCAGTGTCCGTGTTCTGGGCAAGGATATTTCCAGAGACAGCACCGCCATCAAGCAGGACATCGGCTATGTTCCCCAGGATCTGGCCTTCTTCGAGAAGCTCAGCGCCTATGACAATGTCATTTACTGGGGCAGACTCTACGGTCTGGAAGGGCCGGAGCTGAAATCCGCTGTTCAGGAGGCACTGGAATTCACCGGTCTCTGGGATCGCCGCAAGGATACCTCCGAGAACTTCTCCGGCGGTATGAAGCGCAGACTGAACATCGCCTGTGCCATCGTCCACAAGCCCAAGCTGCTGTTCATGGACGAGCCCACCGTCGGTGTTGACCCCCAGTCCAGAAACAGCATCCTGGAATCCATCCGCAAGCTGAACCACAACGGCACCACCGTCATCTACACCTCCCACTATATGGAAGAGGTAGAGGCGATCTGTGACCGTGTGGGCATCATGGACTTCGGCAAGCTCATTGCCGTAGGTACCATCGATCAGCTTGTCACCGAGACCGTTAAGGAAGAGTTTGCCACCATCGAGATCAATAACATGAGCCTCCAGCTTGCTGAGGCCATCAAGCGGATCCCCGGTGTGACCCGTTGCGAGCGGAATCAGAATGTTCTGGATATCCAGGTCAACCCTGCGATCATGTCTACCATTCAGCTTCTGGAAATGCTGATTTCCAAGCGCATTGACATTCAGGCCATCAATGTGGAGAAGCCTACTCTGGAGACAGTGTTCCTGACCCTCACCGGCAAGAAGCTGAGAGACTGAGTCCTACCGAAGAATTTTTAAGGAAGGAATCGGATTGCTATGCGTAATATTTACTATCAATTTATACACACCTTAAAGTGTGTTTTCCTGGATTACAAGCCTCTGATCTCCAAGATCCTGACGTTCAGCTTGGTCATTCTGGTCTTGGGCTCCGCTTTCAGCGATATGTTTGAAAGCGGTCTGGAGCCTGTTACCGTAGGTATCCTCAATGAGGACACCGGCAAGGAAAAGATCGCTGACGGAATCATTCAGGTGTTAGAGCCTCTGGGTACTCTGTCTCCTAAGAAGGCCGACGACAAGGATGCCGAGGATGAGGAGGAAGAGGAAGCTACGGGGGCCGGTGCAGATGTCAGCATCGGTGAATGGATGAAGGTCTACAACGTCAAGAACGAGGCAGACGGACGGAGCATGGCCTGCGACAAGGACATTGACGAGGATCATCAGATCGCCGCCATGATCCACTTTGACAAGGATTTCTCCAAGAAGGTCATGGAGTATGACGCTGAGGACGAGGATCAGGAGCCTATCTCCATTTCCATCAAGACCGGCCGCTCCTCTCAGATCGATGCAACGGTGGTCAAGTGCGTATTTGACACCTTCGCCAGCTCCCTGAATGCGGACTTCGCCGTACAGAAGCACTTCCCCGGCAAGAACCTGCCTCAGGATCTGGATCTGGAAAAGGGCTATACCAAGATGGAGATCAATGCAGAATCCACCCCCGATGCCATGAGCTACTATGCCATCGCCATGCTGATGATGGTTCTGCTCTACGGCGCAGAGTATGGCTGTAACACCATTGCCGATGACTACCTTGGTGTGATCGGCGAACGGATCAAGACGACCCCCATTAAGCGTTACCAGCAGTATATCGGCAAGATGCTGGGCATGATCGTGTCCACCACTCTTCAGGGCATCTTCATCGTTCTTCTGACCGGCCTTGTCTACGGGGCCAATTGGGGCAACAATTACCTTGCCCTTCTGGGAGTCATCATCTCCATGTCCGCCGCCTCCGTTACTCTGGGCGCTTGCCTGTGCATGATCACCCGTGACGGTGCAAGAGGACAGTCGTTGGTCTCCCTGCTGGTCATTGCCTGCACCTTCTTGGCAGGCGGCTTCATCAAGATCGACATGGGTCCCCTGAAGTTCATATCTCCCAACTACTACGCACAGACTGCAATGTTCAACTCCATCTATAACGGAGATACGGGCATTGCTCTGCAGAACATCGGCATCCTCTGGCTGTTTGTCCTGGGTGCAAGTGTGATCGCCATTCTGATGTCAAGGAGGAAGAGAGCATGACCGTTCTGTTAAATAACTTAAAAAGAATCTTTCTCAAGCCCATCAACATCGTGCTGATGATCGTGGTTCCCATTGTGCTGAACCTGATGTTCATCTCCATCTTCAATGCAGAGCAGATGTACGAGGTAGGTATCATTGATCTGGATGATTCCAAGCTCACTGCCTCCATTATTGAGGAAATGAAGATCGCCGCAAATACTCACGAATATGAGAATGATGATGCTGTCATCAATTCCGCACTGATCAACTCCACCATCAACATGGCCATCCGTTTCCCGGAGAACTATGCCGAGGATATGATCAACGGCAAATGCCCCAAGGTGGAGATCTATGCTGTGGAGGAGAATACGGATTCCGTTCCCCTGACCATGCTGGTAGCCGCCATCGGTACCAATTGCGGAGAGATCGGCAAGCTCTGCGATGGAGACGAGGATAAGTTCTACGACTGTGTCGAGGACTATCTGGAAGGCACCTTCCAAACCGAATATAATAATTTTGACCTGAGTAAGGGCGAGCAGATCGAACGCGCTGTCAACTCTCTGGGCTATCTGGCTATGGGTATGATGTTCCTCATGTCCTTTGCCACCACCCTCCTGCTGGAGGACAAGATGAGCCGTGTTTACAGCCGTATCCTGACTACCCCCACTACCAGAGCAAGCTATCTGTTACAGCACCTTCTCAGCTATGTGATCGTAGCCGCTGTACAGGTGGTTCTGATCATCAGCCTGCTGCCTGTGATCATGGACGGCCAGCTGAGCTTCGGCGACAGCTTCGGCGTGACGCTTCAGGTCATGCTGGTCACCCTGATTTTTGCAACAGCCTGTATCGCCATCGGCCTGACCGTCAGCCGCTTCTCCAAGAACAATGTAGTTGCCGGCGCTTTCATCGGTTTGGTAAACCTGCCCGTCCTCATGCTGGGCGGCTGTATGTGGCCCCGTGACCTGATGCCGGAAGGACTGCAGAGAGTGGGCGATTTCGTCCCCACCACCTGGTTCCTGAAGGCCGCTGAGGAGGTTCTCTACGAGAACGGCTTGGGCGCCGCATGGAAGGAGCTTGCTCTCTTGGGAGGTCTGGCTGCTATCCTTATTACCGTTTCCTTCTTAGTGGAAACCGACGATAAGTGCTAAATCCGTTTGGGAACGGGAGAGTCGGTAGCTCTCCTGTTCCCGGGAGACTCCCTTGGGAGGAAGCCGAGCCTTCTTCCCGTGAAGATCTCAGAAAGGAGTGCTCCGACCGCTGTCGGAGCGTGGAATATATGGTATACAAGAAAGCCTTTTTATTCCCCGGACAGGGCTCCCAGTACATTGGTATGGGAAAGGCTCTGTGTGAGAAATACGATATTGCCAAGAGAACCTTTGAGGAAGCCGACGAGGCTCTGGGCTTTTCCCTCAGCGAGCTCTGCTTTAAGGGAGACCTGACAGAGCTGACCCTGACCAAGAACGCACAGCCTGCCATTCTGACCACCAGCGTGGCAACCTTCCGTGTCCTGCAGGAGAAGGGCATCCGCCCGGAGCTTATGGCAGGTCACAGCTTGGGTGAGATCTCTGCCCTGACCTGTGCAGGAGTATTCACCTTTGCAGATGCGGTTCGTCTGGCCCAGAAGCGTGGCGAGCTGATGCAACAGGCTGTTCCCACAGGACAGGGAGCTATGGCGGCGGTCATGACCAGAGACATTCAAAGGTTAGAAGAGCTCTGTGCCTCTGTGGCTGAGGGCGAGGTGCTGGTGATCTCCAACTACAATACCCGTACCCAACAGGTAATTTCCGGCCATGCCCCTGCTGTGGAGCGTGCAGTGGAGCTGCTGAGTCGGGAGGAGATCAAGACCAAGCTCCTGAATGTCAGCGCTCCCTTCCACTGCCCTCTTATGGAGCCTGCGGCAAAGGCCTTTGGGGAGGTGCTTAGAGACTACGATATTCGTGAGCCTCAGATCCCCGTGATCGCAAACATCAATGCTCTGCCCTACGGCGGTGCAGACACGGTCATCGACTCTCTGGTACGGCAGATCGTCAGCCCTGTCCGCTGGGCAGACAGCATGACCTATCTCAAGAAAGCCATGATCAAATACTGTGTAGAGGTTGGCTCAGGTCGTGTTCTTAAGAATATGATGAAGACCAATATCTCCGATATCCCCGTTTATGCCTTCGAGGGAGAGGAAGAGGAGCTATACAAGCATTTTGAATCCTGTAAATTCCCCATCGTTTCCCGTGCTATGGGCATTGCCGTAGCCACACGGAATCGGAATTGGGATCCCGAGGTCTATGAAAGCGGTGTGGTTGCTCCCTACAAGGAGCTGGCCGCTATGCAGGCCCGAACGGAGCAGGAAGACAGACAGGCAACGGAGGAAGAGACAGGCAGAGCCATCGAGCTGCTCCTGACCATCCTCCGCAGTAAAGGAACTCCTGTAGAAGAGCAGCGCTTCCGTATGAAGCAGTTGTTTGAGGACTGCGGCAGAACGGATCTTCTGCAAAACTTTGATGATACAATGATCGGTGCCTAAGGCACCTGTGGAGAGCTTATGTGGAACTTAAATCTGAACCTGAACTTAACAGACTGTGAACTCCCCCTTGCGGATGCAGAGCCGCAAGTCTCCGGGGAGGACTTCGGTGTTGCCATCATCGGTCTGGATGCAAAGGCCGGCAGCGCCCTAAATCAGGATGCTCTTTGGCAGGCCTTTCGTGAGGGTTTGGATATGGTCACAGAGCTTCCGGAGGGGCGCATTCCCGATGCTGAGAATTTTGCCCGTGTTGCCTACGGCAAGCAGGTAGAGGCCTTCTCTCAGAGGGCATACCTGCCTGCCATAGACCAATTTGAGCCGGGGCTGTTCAAGCTCTCCCATCGGGAAGCGGAGCTGATGGATCCGACCCAGAGGCTGTATTTGACCTCTGTCTGGACAGCGCTGGAGGATGCCGGCTACGGCGGCTCCCGTCTGTGCGGTAGCAGAACCGGTGTCTATGTGGGCTACAATCAGGTAGGAGACAGCTATGAGTCCCTTCTGGCAGATGCCCCCGAGGAGACCGTGGGTCTGAAGGTATCCGGGAATGTGACCTCCTTTATGGCAAGCCGCATCAGCTACCTTCTGGATCTCACCGGTCCTGCTATGGTCATTGATACGGCATGCTCCTCTTCCTTGGTTGCCCTCCATGAGGCTTGCAAGGCGCTCAGGGACGGAGAGGTGGATATGGCCGTTGCCGGCAGTATCCGCATCTTCCTCTGCCCGGAAAAAACAGGGGAGAATATGGGTACAGGCTCTGCCGACGAACGAACCAGAAGCTTTGATGCCTCTGCCGACGGCACCGGCGGAGGAGAGGGGGTCATCAACCTGATCCTCAAGCCCCTTCGTGCCGCCGTCCGTGATCGGGATCATATTTATGCCGTGATCAAGGGCAGTGCCGTCAATCAGGATGGCAGCTCCATCGGTATCACCGCCCCCAATTCCGCCGCACAGGAGAGATGCCTGACAGAGGCTTGGGAGCAGGCAGGGATCCATCCCGAGGACATCTCCTATCTGGAAGCCCACGGCACCGCTACCCGTCTGGGGGATCCGGTGGAGATCGGTGGCATTACCGCCGCCTTCTGCCGTTATACAAGCAAGAAGCAATTCTGCGCCTTGGGTGCGGCCAAATCCAATTTCGGACATCTGGATTGCTGTTCCGGCCTTTTAGGTGTGGTGAAGGTTCTGCTGATGATGGAGCATCGGATGCTCCCTCCCAGCCTCCACTTTACCGCCCCCAATTCCAAAATCGACTATGTAGATTCCCCCATTTTCATGAATGATACCTTAAGACCTTGGGAAAGTGACAGCGGTATCCTCACCGCAGGTGTCAGCTCCTTTGGCCTGAGCGGAACCAATTGCCATGTGGTTCTGCAATCCTACGACCTGCCCCATGAGCCCAAGACCCTTGCGCTGACCCATCAGATCCTGACGGTTTCCGCCGCCACGGAGGAAAGTCTGAGACGTTACCTTCTGCATTTGCAGACTTGGCTTCGGGGGAGACAGGGAGTTTGCTTGGAGGATCTGTGCTATAGCCTGAATGTAGGCAGAGCACGGCACAACCATCGCTTTGCAATGGTTCTGTGGGATCTTCCCCAATTCCTTGGGCTGAAGGAAGAGGAGCTTTTTTCCTCCTCCTACTATCATCACTTCCGTCTGTCCTCAGCGGAAACCGCAGATCCGGGGCTACTCAGCCCGGCGCAGAGAAAAGCGTGGACAGACACAGCCGCCGCCGCTATGGAGCTCGGAGATTTAGAGACCTTGGCGAAGGCTTATTTGCAGGGTGCAGACCTTGACTTTGCCCCCTTATACGAGGGTGCTTGTGTGAGAATGCTGTCCCTGCCTCCCTACGCTTTCCGAGAGGAGCGCTGTTGGTATACAAGCAGAGCCCTTCGAGAGCCCCTTCTACCCAAAGAGAGTCTTCATCCCCTTTTGGATCGCTGTGTCACAGAATCCTACGGCCTCAGGGTCTATGAGAAGATCATGAGCTTAGATCGCTGTATGGAACTGCGAGAGCATCGGATCAACGGTGTTTGCGTCCTGCCCGGGACGGTATACGCCGAGCAGTTGTATGAAGTCGGCAGGAGACACTTTGGGGCTATTCCCTTCTGCATCCGCAGTCTCACCTTCTTGGAGCTTCTGACCTGCAAGGAGGAGGAAGAACGAATTCTGCACTGCATTGCAAGGGAGGAAGGCTCGGAGATCCATGTTCGCATGGCTTCCAAGGGAGAAAAAGGACAGTGGATCTGTCATGCAGAGGGTATCCTCGCTCCTGTCTCCGAAAGTGTCAGGGAGCATCGTGATCTTACCGCCATCCTATCCTCCCACAGTCAGGTCTTGACGGAAGGGGAGGAGCAGAGCTTCGTACAGCTGGGACAACACTGGCACACCGGTCTGCGCTTCTATACCGCAGAGGAATCCGTGGTACTCCACAGCCGTATCCCGGAGGAATTCGCCCGGGAAGCAGAGGCCTATACCCTGTATCCGCCCCTATTGGACGGATCTGTGAATTCCGGCATTTATCTGCTGGATGGACAATATTTACCCCTGAATTACACAAATATGCAAATTCACGCCCCTTTGAGAGGGGATGTTTATAGCGTCATTACCCGTTTGAAGCACAAGGAACAGGGTGAGCAGATCGCACAATTCCGTGTGGAGCTGCTCTCTGGCAGTGGCGATGTTCTGGGCGAGATCCCGGAGTATAGCCTGAAGCGGGTCAATGAGGCACAGGACTTCCTGACAGAGCTGTCAGAGCAGAGCCCTATGTACGATATCACCTGGCAGAAGCAGGAGCAAAGCCTTCTCCCCACAACAGATCCCTACCCCTCTGCCGCTGTGATCCTTCACAGAGAGGATGAGAATCAAGATCTTCTGAAGGAATTGGGGAAACGCTTCTCCTCTGTGATCCATCTGGTCCCCCACCACAGCTACCGAGAGCTCTCCGGAGATCGGATCTATGTTCCCATGGAGGAAGAGCAATGGAAGCAAGCTCTCCTTCCCTTGGGAGATTTGCGAAGCTTCCTTTTCCTGAATCTGTTGGGATACACCCGAGATACGGGGGATGCGGAAGGGGATATGGAAGACAAGCTCCACAGCGTTTTCTGCTGGATCAAGAGCCTCAGTGCCATTCCCGGACAGAAGCAGCTCCGTGTCCTGACACTGAATGCGACCAAGGTTTCCGGCACAGAGGACTTCTACTGTCCTATGAATCAGGCTCTGATCGGCTTCTGCTCCTGTGTGGAATCGGAGCAGAGTGATATGGATCTGCATGTGATCGATGCAGACCTGCACAGTAGCCCTTCCCTGATCGCAGATGCCCTTTGCACCCCTACCGCCCAATTCGTCACCGCTCTGCGGAAGGACGAGCTGTATTTGGAACAGCTACATCCCTATACAGGGGAGTCCCAAGCCATTGGCCTCAAGGATGAGGATGTGATCCTGATCACAGGGGGCTTGGGAGGCATCGGCCTTTCTGTGGCAGAAGAGATCCTGAGCGGTCATCCCCAAGCCAAGCTTCTCCTCCTCAGCCGCAGTGCCGTGGGGAAGGAGAGAGCGAGGGAAAGACTCCGCCCCTTGCAGGAGCAGGGCTGTCATGTCCGCATTTTGGAGGCGGATGTCACAGACAGAAATGCCCTCCCGGCAGTTTTGAGCCAAATTCGCAAGGATTACGGTCATTTGGATCTGGTGATCCACGGCGCGGGTGTAGCGGGAGACGGCATGCTGATCCACAAGGATTGGAGCACTGCTCTGAAGGTGCTCAGACCCAAGACAGTGGGCACAGCCCTTCTGGACGAGCTGACCCGAGAGGACGGTCTGCGGGCCATGATCCTCTTCTCCAGCTTTACCTCTGCTGTGGGAGCACCGGGGCAGACAGATTATACGGGAGCCAATGCTTTCTTAGACAGCTTCACTTATGAGCGCAACCGCCGAGGCAGACGAACTGTCTGTATCAATTGGACAGGCTGGAAGGAATCCGGCATGGCCCACGATTACGGCGTGCAGTGGCAAAGCAGCTTTGTTCACTTCCTGACAGACCAGGAAGGCAAGGACTATTTCAAGGCGGCTATGCATCTTGGCGGCGCCAGAATGCTGGCCTGTAGCTTCCCTGAGGGGATCCCTACGGAATTGGGAAGCCGTTTCCTAC
>JAFOZC010000115.1 GCA_017391305.1 Oscillospiraceae bacterium
CGGAAACTGCGGAAGAGACACAATCTACGGAAGCCCCCACCCAGGACAAGCCTGTTCCCATGAGTTACGGCGAGGTAGTGATCAGCAATCGCTGTGCCGTGACGGAGATCCCTGTGCAGAAGCTGTGGGAAGGTGTCGAAGAGGACACCATGAATCCCGTCTATCTGCGACTGTATCTGGTCAAGGAAGCAGTACAGGAAAACGGCGCTGTGAAGACAGAGGTCAGCTTCCAACAGGAGATTGCCCTTTCCAAGGATAATAAGTGGAAGAATGTCTTCCCCAATGTGGTTCTTCCCGACGAAGAGGCCTACTACGTGGTAGTGGAGACCCCTGTTGCAGGGTACCAATCCTTCTTCGCAGGAGATACGGTGGAGATCACTATTGATGACGGCAGTCCCGTCACCGGAGTAAAGGTACAACTCCAAGACGGACAGGCCCTTCCCGTCAGGGTCACCAATGCCCCTGCCACAGAGCTGCCCATTACCGGCGGACAGGGCTTGCTCCTGTTTACCATGGGCGGAGCGCTGCTGGTCTCTATAGCGGCGGTATTCCTGATGTACAACCGCAAGGGTCTGCGGAAGGAGCTTAACACCCGACCCTTTTGAATGAGAAAACAGAAAGATAGAAAGGATGTGTGAGCGTGAGAGCTGTCCTGCGTATCACCTGCATTTTGTTGGCAGCGGTTCTTGCTTTTGCTGTATCTATTCCCGTTTTTGCTATGGAAGAGGTACTCCAAAACGGGAGCATCTTCATCCGCGATAATGAAACCGTATGCGCTTCGGAGAAAAGCTTTGAAGCCTATAAGGTTCTGGATCTCAGGATCTATCAGGATGACCGAGGGGAAGTGGTGGCCTATGATTACACCGTCCCCTCGGAGCTGAAGGATTTCTATGCCGCCAGATACCACCTGTCCAAGGATGCCCCCGATTTTTCCAAGGCTGTGACAAGGGCGATCCGAGAGGAAGAGAACATCTACCAATTCGCGGCAGATGTGATCCGTGCCGTAAGCTCCGAGCCCTATACGGGAAGTCCGGTGGAAGAGGGCTACCGCTTTACGGATCTGCCTCTGGGCTACTATGTCATTGCCGACGTCACCGGCCAAGGGGATTTTGTCAAGCCTGTATCTGCCCTGATGCTGGATACGGTGATCCCAAATGTGGAAATCAGCCTTAAGGCAGAGAAGCCCCACGTGGACAAGCACATAGATGCAGACCATGATCTAAGCACCCTTGCGGATCGGGTCAACGTGAATCAGGCGGCCATAGGAGATCGGATCACCTATGTCATTGAGTCTCAGGTTCCGGATATGACCGGCTATGAAAAGTACTTCTTCATCCTTCGGGACTATATGTCTACGGGTCTGAGCTACAATGGAGATATGACCCTCACCTTGGGGGACAAGACTCTGAAGGAAGGCGAGGATTATCTCCTCACGGTGACGGAGTATGATGACGGCACCACAGGGCTGAAGGTGGTGTTCTGCAACTTTTTGCAATATAACACCGAGGAACTGCTCCATGCCCCTATCGTCCTGTCCTATACGGCTACCCTCAACCGGAACGCAGAGCTTGGCGACCGACCGAATACGAACAGAGTTTATCTGGAATATTCCAACGATCCCATAGTGGAATACGAAGGAGAGCATGAGCCCACGGAGGAGGATCAGGAAAAGGTCCCTCTGGGTCTCACACCGAATGAATGGGTAGAGACCTATACCACGGCCCTCAAACTGATCAAGACCGACCCTCTGGGAAATCGTCTGGAGGGTGCGGTATTCACCCTTAGCGGTAAGACCTTGAACACGGTCCGTGTTGCCAGAGACGAGTACCTTTCCGATCCCGAGGGTGATTACTGGAAGCTCACAGACGGCTCCTTCACTCTCATAGGGCCGGAGGATCTTATTGACGGTGCGCCGGTAGACAAGAGTAAGTATGACAGCCTGACGGAAAAATATTCCCGTGTCACCTCTGTGGTCTATGAACAGACCGAGGGAGAGGATAGAAGCGTCAAGGGAACGGTGGGTCATGACGGCATCGTCTCCTTTGAAGGGCTCGGTGTCGGCACCTATGTGCTGAAGGAGCTCTACGCCCCGGATGGCTATAACATCCTGACGGAGGAGCTGGAGATCTCTATCCAATGGGATGAGAAAAATCACTGCTTTACCTATACCACAGCAGTGGAGGATAACGGCATCGGCCGTGTCATCGTGGTAAACATCCCCGGAACAAGCTCCGTACCGCTACTCCCCAATACCGGCGGTATCGGCACGATCCTGTTCTACACCACGGGCAGTGTGCTGGTACTGTTCGCCCTTATATTATTGATCAGCAAGAAACGCATGGCCGGGATGGAATGACTCGGCTATGAACGAACTCCCCCTCGGAGGGGTCTCTCCGAGGGGGGGGAACAGCAAAGGTAAGGAGAATCCTATGAAGAGACGTATTACTACTATTTTACTTTTCTTAATATTGATCATAGGCTTGTCCTTGCTTTTGTATCCGGCCTTCAGTGACTGGTGGAATTCCATGCACATGTCAAGGGTCATCACGGACTATGTGAACCTGATCGAGGAGCTGGACGAGGACGAGTATGCAGGGATCATTGAGGAGGCACGGGCCTATAACGAGAGCCTGCTGACCCGCACTAACGGTTACACCACCACACCCCAACAGGAGGAGCTGTATCCCCGATTGCTGAACTTCTCCGGAGACGGTGTCATGGGCTATGTGGAGATCCCCGGTATCAATGTTTCCCTGCCCCTGTACCACGGCACCGAGGAAGCGGTTCTGCAGGTTGCCATCGGACATCTGAATTGGTCCAGCCTTCCCGTGGGAGGGGAGAGTACCCACTGCGTGGTATCGGGACACAGAGGTCTGCCCAGCGCCAAGCTGTTCACCAATCTGGATAGATTGCAGGAAGGGGATATGTTCTACTTCCGCATTCTGGACGAGATCCTGACCTATGAGGTGGATCAGATCCTCATTGTAGAGCCCAAAGAGGTCGAATCGCTGATGATCAAACGGGGAGCAGACTATTGCACCCTTTTCACCTGTACCCCCTACGGCATCAATACCCACAGACTGCTGGTTCGGGGACATCGGGTGGAAAATCCCGAGGAAGAGAAACTACATCATATTGTTTCGGAGGCCATTGTGGTCAAGCCCGTTGTGGTAGCACCCATTGTGGCGCTACCCATGCTGCTGATTCTGTTCCTGTGGCTCATGTTCCCCCAACGGGGACGGCACAGACCGGATGAGTGGTAAGCTTGCCTCCGAATGTTTCGAGAGAGGATAAAAGATGAACCGTAAAATCGGCATATGGATGATGCTCCTTGGCCTGCTCCTTTTGCTGTCTGCCGGAGGTCTGCTCATGTACAACAGCTATGAGGATGAACGGGCAGGAGCCGCCGCCAGAGAGCAACTGGCTCTCTTGGTCAGCAGAATTGAGGAAAATAAGGAAGAGGAGGAAGGAACCTCCGGGTCTGCGGATCACCGTCAGGAGCTTCCCCAGGAGCAGTGGTTTCAGGAAATTCTTACCCAGCCTCCGGGAGAGGAGGAAGAGCCTCTGCCAACTATGGCGGCGGACAGTGACGGCCATATCGGATATATTTCCATGCCAACCATAGATATCGAGCTGCCCATTATGTCGGACTGGGACTATGACAAGCTTCTGAAAT
Organism: Oscillospiraceae bacterium; assembly: GCA_017391305.1. Taxonomy (GTDB): domain Bacteria; phylum Bacillota; class Clostridia; order Oscillospirales; family Oscillospiraceae; genus JAZOXB01. The sequence continues at coordinate 3,677 of JAFOZC010000115.1, forward strand.
CCCCCTGCTACTATTACGGCACTGTGGAAACCGAGGATCTGGTGCTTATGGCGCACAATTACACCAGACATTTCGGCAAGCTGTCTCTTTTAGATCCGGGAGATCCCGTTTACTTCGTGGACATTCAGGGGGTCACCACGCAGTACGTGGTGGTGCATCAGGAGATCCTGCCGCCGAAATGTGTCCCGGAGCTGACCAATGGCAATTTTGACCTGACCCTGTTTACCTGCACCTACAGCGGCGCCAATCGGGTCACCGTCCGCTGTGATCGGGTAGAGTGAGGCTTTGAGACGGAAAAGGTTTTTGAGGGAAAAGCTTGACAAAAGCCCTCGGAATAGGTATGATTGGATAGAATGAGTTTTTGGAGAGAAGAGGTGTTGCCAAGTGTTAAAGAAATGGGCCTGTTTGGGATCGACTCTGCTTTTGATCCTCAGCCTGTGGGTATCCGCTTTTTCCGCCGCTGAGATGGGGCGGGGAACAGCTCCCGGGTTAGAGGGGGGACAAGGGCGTACTGCCTTGGTCGGGAATGTCGGAAGGCTCGCCCCCGAAGATCAGAGCCTTGGCGGCGCAGAGCTTCCCTCTTTGGAAACGATGGCTTCTGTCCCCGGTCGGGAGGAGGAACGGAAATGGGCCCCCTATGTAAGCTGTCAGACGGGGGAACAGGTCAGCTTTATGACCACGGTAACGGTATCCGAGAACCTGACGGACTATAACAGCTATTACTGCGCCCTTACTGTGGAGCTGGATCCCGGTCTGCGCTATGTGGATGCTTCCGCAAGGATCACTATGGATCGGGCAAACGGCAAGGATCTGTCGGAGCATTTTACCGTATTCCATAAGAACGGAACCTTGACAGTGTTCTGCAAGGATCTTCTTGCGATAGAGGGGATCGTTCCCCAACAGCGGCTGGTTCTGTGCTATGATGCGACCCTGACGTCGGAGGCGATTATGGGAAATCCCGGCAATCTGTGTTCTGCCAAGCTGGAGTATTCCGACCCTGCGACCAAGGGAGAGGGAGGCAAGAACGCTCTGGTGAGCGGACCCTGTGCCTATGCGGCGGTGTTCACCTACGGCCTGCGTATCAACAAGGTGGACGGCAATACCTTCATGCCGGTGACCAATGCAGAATTTATGATCCGCAACGAGGATAATAAGTACCTGATCCTGCAAGACGGTATGGTAGAGGGCTGGACGGGAGATCCACGGAAGGGAAGTGTCCTGACCAGTGACGGGGAGGGGATGCTCTCTGTCATGGGCATCCGACCCGGTCTGTATTCTCTGGAGGAGATCAAGGCCGCCCAGGGCTATCAGGGTCTGGATGAGCCGATCAGCATTGAGATCTTTGCCTACTATGATGCCGGAGAGGATGGTCGCAGCAGAGTCAGCAGATTGCAGGCTTCTATAGACGGCGGAGAGATCTATGCCGCACCCGGCGAGACCTTGGATCTGCTGGATCTGAGGGTAGAGAATGCCTACCGCCCGGAGCTTCCCGAGTCCGGCGGTGTAGGTACCAGTCTTTTTTACATTCTGGGCGGAACGGCCATGTTTGCCGTTGCTCTGGTCTGTGTAGCTAAGCGCAAGGGGCAAAAAAACGAAGTGAGCCCTGCGGAAGAATAAGAAAACAGGCATGATTCCGAAAAAGTCCGGATCATGCCTGTTATTTTTTGAAAAAAACATTGACGAATGAGAAAAAATGTGATATAATCGTAACCTATAGTGCGATAGTATCGCCCATTACCCCATCATCCTACGGAGATTATACCACAGACCCTCCGAGAAAAGCAATACCTTGGATGATGAAAGTTAACACACATCCGTGTGTATCATTTTTAAGCAACACAACATCCCATGATACTATGAGAAAGGCTGTGATGACCCTATATGGAAATCAAGGACGTCAAGTTTGGCAAAACCGAACGCAAGAGCTATGCGAAGTATCAGGAACTGATGCCCATGCCGAACCTGCTGAAGATCCAGCGGGATTCCTACAACTGGTTCCTGAACGAAGGTCTCCGTGAGGTCTTCCGTGACATCGCAAAGATCACCGACTATTCCGACAAGTGGGAGCTGTCCTTCCTGGACTATACCATTGAGGACAAGCCCAAGTACACCGTTGAGCAGTGCAAGGAGCGTGACGCTACCTATGCAAGACCCATCAAGGTGGTCGCAAAGCTGCTGAACAAGGAAACCGGTCATTTCACCACGGATCCCATCTTCCTGGGTGACTTCCCCATGATGACCAACAGCGGCACCTTTGTGATCAACGGTGCTGAGCGTGTCGTGGTCTCTCAGATCGTCCGTAGCCCCGGCATGTACTACGGCGATGCTGTGGATAAGGCCAACCAGCATACCTATACCGCTACGGTCATTCCTTACCGCGGCGCATGGCTGGAGTATGAGACCGACCTGCAGAACGTGTTCTCCGTCCGCATCGACAAGAACCGTAAGCTGCCCATTACCTACCTCATCCGCGCTCTGGGTGTGGAGAGCGACGAGGAGATCCTGGAGATGTTCGGCGATGACGAGCGCATCAAGGCCACCATCGAGAAGGATGACGAGAAGGACACCAAGGAATTCCGTGACAAGAAGGATAAGAAGGATCGCATCAGCGTCAAGACTGCTCGTGGCAGCATGATCGAGATCTACAAGCGCCTGCGTCCCGGCGAGCCCGCTACGGAAGAGAGCGCCAAGGCTCATATCGATGCTCTGTTCTTCGATGCCCGTCGCTACGATGTTTCCCGTGTAGGCCGTTATAAGTTCAACAAGAAGATGGACATCTGGAGCCGCCTGGAGGGTCAGGAGCCGGCACAGCCCATCGTCGATCCCCGTACCGGTGAGATCCTTGCCATGCCCGGCGAGGTTCTGAGCCGTGAGAGAGCCAAGGAAATTTCTGCCTGTGGCGTTTGTGATGCCGTGATCCTGGTCAACGGCAGAGAGCGCAAGATCTTCACCAACTACATGGTTGATATGAAGAACTTCGTAGACTTCGATCCCCTGAAGTACGGCATCAACGAGAAGGTCGTCCGCAGTGTTCTCTTTGAACTGCTGGACATGAACCTGACTGCCGAGCAGTGGGAGACGGAGATCGCCAAGAACATGGACAGACTCCTGCCCAAGCACATCACCCGTGAGGACATTCTGGCCTCCATCAACTACCTCAACTGCGTCGCCTACGGTGTGGGTTCTACCGATGACATCGACCATCTGGGCAACCGCCGCCTGCGCTGTGTAGGTGAGCTGCTGCAGAACCAGTTCCGTGTAGGCTTCACCCGTCTGGAGCGTGTGATCCGTGAGCGTATGACCGTTCAGGAGAACATGACCCCCCAGAGCCTCATTAACATCCGTCCTGTGACAGCAGTCATCAAGGAGTTCTTCGGCTCCTCCCCTCTGTCCCAGTTCATGGATCAGAACAACCCCCTTGCAGAGCTGACTCACAAGCGCCGTCTGTCCGCACTGGGCCCCGGCGGTCTGAGCCGTGAGCGTGCATCCTTCGACGTTCGAGACGTTCACTACAGCCACTACGGTCGTATGTGTCCCATCGAGACCCCCGAAGGTCCCAACATCGGTCTGATCAACTACCTGTCCAGCTTCGCAAGGATCAACGAGTACGGCTTCATCGAGGCCCCTTACCGCAAGATCGAGAAGATCTATGACGAGAACGGCAAGTATGTCAACTCCCGTCTTACCGAGACCTTCGAATATATGTCCGCAGATGTAGAGGACGACTACTACATCGCACAGGCCAAGGAGCCTCTGGATGAGGATGGCTACCTGGTCAACAAGCGTGTGACCTGCCGTCACCGTGATGAGATCATTGCTGTGGACAAGGAGCGCATCGACTATCTGGATGTCTCCCCCAAGATGATGACCTCCATCGCAACTGCCTTCATCCCCTTCCTCCAGAACGACGACGCAAACCGTGCTCTGATGGGCGCTAACATGCAGCGTCAGGCTGTGCCTCTCATGGTCACCGAGTCTCCCATCGTTGCCACCGGCATCGAGCGCAAGTGCGCTGTGGACTCCGAGGTTTGCCTGAAGGCCCAGGGAGAAGGCACGGTTACCCGTGTTTCCGCCAACAACATTACCATCCGTTACGACAACGGCGAGACCAAGGATTATCCCCTGACCAAGTTTGCCCGTTCCAACCAGGGTACCTGTGTCAACCAGCGCCCCATTGTTGATGTAGGGGAGCGTGTGGTAGATGAGCAGATCATCGCTGACGGCCCTGCCTGCTCTCAGGGTGAGATCTCTCTGGGTAAGAATGTCCTCATCGGCTTCGTTACCTGGGAAGGCTATAACTACGAGGACGCCATTCTGCTGAACGAGCGTCTGGTTCGTGAGGATGTCTTTACCTCCATTCATATCGAAGAATACGAGACCGAGGCCCGTGACACCAAGCTCGGACCGGAAGAGATCACCCGTGACATTCCCAATGCCGGTGAAGATGCTCTGAAGGATCTGGACGAGGACGGCGTCATCCGCATCGGTGCAGAGGTCAAGTCCGGTGACTACCTGGTCGGTAAGGTCACCCCCAAGGGCGAGACCGAGCTCACTGCCGAAGAGAGACTCCTCCGTGCCATCTTCGGTGAGAAGGCAAGAGAAGTCCGTGACACCTCTCTGAAGGTTCCCCACGGCGAAGCAGGCATTATTGTTGACGTCAAGGTATTCACCCGTCAGAACGGTGACGAGCTGGCTCCCGGTGTCAACAAGGTGGTTCGTGTCTACATCGCACAGAAGAGAAAGATCTCTGTGGGCGACAAGATGGCAGGCCGCCACGGCAACAAGGGTGTTGTATCCCGTGTTCTGCCTGAGGAAGATATGCCCTTCCTCCCCGACGGCACACCTCTGGACATCGTCCTGAATCCTCTGGGCGTTCCTTCCCGTATGAACATCGGACAGGTGCTTGAGGTTCATCTGGGCTACGCAGCCCATGCTCTGGGCTGGAAGGTGGCAACTCCCATCTTCGACGGCGCAGATGAGAAGGACATCCGTGAGACCCTGAAGCTGGCAGGCCTCCGTGAGGATGGCAAGACCCTCCTGTACGACGGCCGTACCGGCGAACCCTTCGACAATCTGGTCACTGTCGGCTATCCCTACTTCCTGAAGCTCCACCATCTGGTCGATGACAAGATCCACGCCCGTTCCACCGGTCCCTACAGTCTGGTTACTCAGCAGCCTCTGGGCGGCAAGGCTCAGTTCGGCGGTCAGCGTTTCGGTGAGATGGAAGTTTGGGCTCTGGAGGCCTACGGCGCAGCCTACACCCTCCAGGAGATCCTGACCGTTAAGTCCGACGACGTGACCGGTCGTGTGAAGTCCTATGAGGCCATTGTTAAGGGCTACAACATTCCCAAGTCCGGTGTTCCCGAGTCCTTCCGTGTTCTGGTCAAGGAGCTCCAGTCCCTGTGTCTGGATATCCGCGTACTGGACGAGGAGGGCGAAGAGGTCACGCTCCGTGACAGCAGTGACGATGATGATCTGCCCGTAGAGCACAAGGAAGAGATCCTCACCAATCAGGCTGAGGTTCTGGAGGCAGGCTTCGACATCGATACCGAGGCAGACGTAGAATCTGCAGACTATTTACTCGATGATGACGACAATGAAGATTACAACGACTCTGACGACATGTTTGAGGACGAAGAATAAGGAAAGGGGTAGAGTATGAGCGATAAGATTTTTAGCGCAATTAAAATCGGCATTGCTTCGCCGGACATGATCCGTCAGTGGTCCAGCGGCGAGGTCAAGAAGCCCGAGACCATTAACTACCGCACCCTGAAACCGGAACCCGATGGCCTCTTCTGCGAGAAGATCTTTGGACCTACCAAGGACTGGGAGTGCCATTGCGGAAAGTATAAGAAGGTATCCTACAAAGGAACAAAGTGTGAGGTCTGTGGTGTAGAAATTACCCGTTCCAAGGTTCGCCGTGAGCGCATGGGCTCTATTGAGCTGGCCGCTCCCTGCAGCCACATTTGGTACTTCAAGGGCAATCCCTCCCGCATCGGCCACCTTCTGGACATTACCCCCCGCGCATTGGAAAAGGTTCTGTACTTTGCCAGCTATATTGTTACCGACCCCGGCATGACCCATCTTGCCAAGGGTCAGATCCTGACGGAGAAGGAATACAGCCATAACCGTCAGGCCTTCGAGGACGAGTTCCAAGCCGATATGGGTGCAGAGCCCATTAAGAAGCTGTTGGAAGAGATCGACCTGGATGAGCTTTCCGAGAAGCTCCGCACCGAGCTGAAGAATGTCAGCGGTCAAAAGAAGCTGCGCATCATCAAGCGTCTGGAGGTCGTCGAGTCCTTCCGTATGTCCAACAACCGCCCTGAGTGGATGATCATGGACGTACTGCCCGTTATTCCTCCCGAGCTGCGCCCCATGGTACAGCTGGACGGCGGTCGTTTCGCAACCAGCGACCTGAACGATCTGTACCGCCGTGTCATTAACCGTAACAACCGTCTGAAGAAGCTGA
>JAFOZC010000116.1 GCA_017391305.1 Oscillospiraceae bacterium
AGGAATGCAGTTTCGTATAAGGAATCGGTGCAGTGGATCTGAGGGTAGCTTGTCGGTAGAATCGGTGCGGTGAGCCCTCTCAGGCGCTTCGCGCCAGCTCTCCCGGAGGGAGAGCCAAGAGCTTGGTGGGGGTCGATGGATGGAGGGAGAGCCAAGGGCTTGGTGGGGGTCGATGGATGGAGGGAGAGCCAAGGGTGCGGTGGGGGTCGATGGACGGAAGGAGAGCCAAGGGTGCGGTGGGCATCGGTAAGGAGAGCAATCGAGCTGAATGGCTTTTGATTGCGGAACAAATTCAGACAGATACAACAAACAAAGAGGGCTCTCTTTTTGGGAGAAAGCCCTCTTTGTCTGTTATTTTCCTTTGATTCAGCGGAAGAGATCGAAGAATTTTTTCCGTTTGGGGTTGGTTTTTTCCGTGTCGATCTGTTCCAGCTGGCGGAGGAGATCTTTTTGCTCCTTGTTTAGGTGGGTGGGAGTTTCTACTACTACGGTGACGAACTGATCCCCGCGGGATTTGCTGTTGATGTAGGGGATGCCCTTGCCCCGGAGGCGGAATACGGTGCCGGTTTGCGTGCCTTCGGAAATGGTGTAGCGCACCTTGCCGTCAATGGTGGGAACCTCGATCTCCGCACCTAAAGCGGCCTGAGTGAAGGAGATGGGCATTTCGCAATAGACACTCTGTCCCTGACGTTTAAAGATCTTATGCTCCTTGACCCGTACGTTGACGATCAGATCTCCCTTGGGGCCGCCGTTATTGCCGGCATTGCCCTCGTTCTCCAGTCGCAGACTCTGTCCGTCGTCGATACCGGCGGGAACCTTCACATTGCAGGTGAAGTTTCTGCGAACCTTGCCCTTGCCCTTACATTTCTGGCAGGGGGTCTGGATCTTCTTGCCGCTACCGCGGCACTCGGGACAGGCGGAATCGGACTGAACCACCATGCCCATGACATTCTGCTGGGTACGGACTGTGCCTCTGCCGGAGCAACGCTTACAGGTCTCCACCTTCGTGCCGGGCTCTGCGCCTGTGCCGGAACAGCCGTCACAGGTGTCGATCCGTTGGGCAGATACGGTCTTCTCTGTACCGAAGGCCGCTTCCTCAAAGGTGATGTCGATCCGCGCCCCCAGATCCTCCCCACGGGTGGGAGCATTGGGGCTCCTTCTGCTGCGAGTGCCGCCGCCGAAGAAGCTGCCGAAAATGTCGCCCAGATCGCCGAAATCCCCGAAGCCTCCAAAACCGCCGAAGCCCCCACCGAAACCGCCCATGTTGGGGTTAAAGTTGGGGTCTACACCTGCAAAGCCGTACTGGTCATAGCGTGCCCGCTTGTCTGCATCGGAAAGAACCTCGTTGGCCTCGTTGATCTCCTTGAAGCGTTCCTCTGCATCGGCCTCGTGATTCACGTCCGGGTGGTATTTGGCGGCCATTTTACGGTAGGCACGCTTAATATCTGCCTCAGAGGCATCCTTGGCAACTCCAAGGACCTCATAATAATCTCTTTTATTCTCGTTTGCCATTGCCTTTCGCCCTCACTTCAGGGTTATAGTTTAGGGGACTGCTGCCTTTGGACAGCAGTCCCTGTTGATTCATCAGTCGTTTACTTCCTCGTAGTCGGCATCAATGGTGTCATCGTTGCCGCCGGTAGGTGCTTCCTGTCCGGGCTGCTGGGGCTGCTGCTGATAGAGCTTCTCGGAAATTGCGTAGAAGGCCTTCTGCACTGCCTCGGTTGCATCCTTGATAGCCTGAATGTCGCTTCCCTTGTTCTTTTCCTTCAGGTCGTTGACAGCGGCTTCCACATTGGCCTTGTCAGCGGCATCTACCTTATCGCCCAGCTCGTTCAGGGTCTTCTCGGTCTGATAGATGATCTGGTCTGCGGCATTGTGGGTGTCGACCTCGTCCTTGCGAGCCTTATCCTCAGCGGCATACTGCTCTGCCTCTCTGACAGCCTTGTCGATATCATCCTGAGAAAGGTTGCTGGAAGCGGTGATGGTGATGTTCTGTTCCTTGCCGGTGCCAAGATCCTTGGCGGAGACATTTACGATGCCGTTGGCATCAATGTTGAAGGTAACCTCGATCTGGGGGATGCCACGGGGAGCGGGAGCAATGCCGTCCAGATGGAACTTGCCCAGAGTCTTGTTATAAGCTGCCATCTCACGCTCACCCTGAAGAACATGGATCTCAACAGTGGTCTGGTTGTCGGCAGCGGTAGAGAAGACCTGTGTCTTCTTGGTGGGAATGGTGGTGTTGCGGTCAATGAGACGGGTGAAGATGCCGCCCATAGTTTCCAGACCCAGGGACAGGGGAGTCACGTCCAGCAGAACCAGGCCGGATACGTCGCCGCCCATAACGCCGCCCTGAATGGCTGCGCCGGCTGCTACGCACTCGTCGGGGTTGATGCCCTTGAAGCCTTCCTTGCCGGTGATGGTCTTAACCGCCTCCTGCACAGCAGGGATACGGGTGGAGCCGCCAACCAGCAGAACCTTTGCAAGGTCGCTTGCCTGAATGCCTGCATCGGCCATAGCCTGACGGACAGGCTTCAAAGTGGCTTCTACCAGATGTGCGGTAAGCTCGTTGAACTTTGCACGGGTCAGGGTCACATCCAGATGCTTGGGGCCGGTGGCATCGGCGGTGATATAGGGCAGGTTCACAGTGGAGGTGGTCACACCGGAAAGCTCGATCTTTGCCTTCTCGGCAGCTTCCTTCAGTCTCTGCATGGCCATCTTGTCATTGGACAGGTCGATGCCCTCTGCCTTCTTGAACTCTGCAACCAGATAATCCATGATGCAGTTGTCGAAATCGTCGCCGCCCAGACGGGTGTTGCCGTTGGTGGCCTTTACGTCGATGATGCCGTCACCGATTTCCAGAATGGAAACGTCGAAGGTGCCGCCGCCCAGATCGTAGACCATGATGGTCTGCTCATTTTCCTTGTCGATGCCGTAGGCCAGAGCTGCTGCGGTGGGCTCGTTGACAATACGCTTGACCTCCAGACCGGCGATCTTGCCTGCGTCCTTGGTGGCCTGACGCTGTGCGTCATTGAAGTATGCGGGAACGGTGATAACCGCCTCGGTTACGGGCTGACCCAGATAGGCCTCTGCGTCTGCCTTCAGCTTCTGCAGAACCATTGCGGAAATTTCCTGAGGGGTGTACTTCTTCTCGCCAATGGCTACACGGTAATCGGAGCCCATGTGGCGCTTGATGGAAGAGATGGTCCGCTCTGCGTTGGTGACAGCCTGATGCTTGGCAACCTGACCTACCATACGCTCGCCGGTCTTGGAGAAAGCCACCACAGAGGGAGTGGTACGTCCGCCCTCAGCATTGGCGATGATGACGGGCTCGCCGCCTTCGATAACTGCTACACAAGAATTGGTGGTTCCTAAGTCGATACCGATAATCTTACCCATAATAAAAATCCTCCTATATATAAACTAAATTTTTTACTCAGTTGGCGACCTTGACCATAGCGAAGCGAATGACCTTCTCGCCCATGGCAAAGCCGGTTTGGAAAACCTCTGCGATCACATTCTCGCCGAGAGTCTCATCTTCTACATGCATGACTGCATTGTGTCTGTTGGGATCAAAGGGATCTCCCACAGCACCGAAGGCCTCGATGCCCAGAGAAGCCAAGATCTTGTTCAGCTCCGCCATGGTCATCTCCACGCCCTTCTTGAAGGCCTCGTCTGCAGTTTCATTCTGCAAGGCTCTGAGAAGATTGTCATAGACAGGCAGGAACTTGTTGGCAGTGTCTGCCTTTGCATTTTGGTAAATGCTGTCCTTCTCCCGAAGGGTGCGTTTGCGGTAGTTATCGTACTCTGCCGCTAAGAGCAGGTAGCGCTCGTGCTCCGCCGCCTTGTCGGCAAGAGCCTTTTCCAGCTCTGTGGGCTCCTTGGGTGCTTCCTCTACAGGAGCTTCCTCACAAGGGGTCTCCTCAGAGATTTCTTCCGATACAGGGATCTGTTCTTCCTGTTCTGCAGGCTCTTTGGCCTGATTCTTGCTTTTCTTTGCCATTTAGTCCTCCGTATTTTCCTCTGCCTTTGCAGGCGTACCGGGAAGCTCCGGCTTGGAGAACATCCGTCCCAGTCCCTCTGCAAAGTAGCTTAATCTTGCGGTAATCTGTGCGTAATCCATTCTCTGAGGGCCAACCACACCGATCATGCCCTGCATGCCTTCCCCGATATCAAAGCGAGTGACCACCACAGAGGTGTCCTTCAGCTCTCGGGAAACATTCTCCGGACCCACAAGGATCTGCATAGGGCTCTTGGGATCCAGCTTGGCAGGCAGGTTGGAAATGGTCTCCTCATCAATGGCTCCCAAAACCTGCTGTGCCTTGGTCAGATCCTGATATTCCGGATGACCCAGCAGGCGGTTCTGGCCTGTGACATAGACCTGCGCCCGACTGCACTGCTCCAGCATTTGGGTGGCGAAATCCACGATAATGGGGATCAGCCCTGCGGCAGCTCCTGCACTGCGGGTCACACGGTCAATGAGCTCCGGGGTGAAGCTCTCTGCCGGGAGCTCTGTGAGACTTGCGTTGAGAACTGCAGAAAGGAGCTTCAGGTCACCGTCCGTCACCTGCAAGGGCAGCTTGATGAGCTTGTTCCTCACGGTATCATCGGTGGTCATGACCACCAGAATGAAGCTGCCACGGTCTGCGGGAAGGATCTCAAAGCGCTTCACCGTAGTCCCCCCGGTATGGGCGGTCATGGCATAGGCAGGTAAGTTGGTAAGCTGAGAGATCAGCTTGCCTACCTGACTCATGGCCCGATCGAATTCCTGCATTCTCAGCTCCATGGCCTGATTGATGGATTGGGTCTCATCCGTAGTCAGCCGATAATCCTGCATCAGGCGGTCAATATAGAAACGATAGCCCGCTGCACTGGGGATGCGGCCTGCGGAGGTATGGGGCTGTTCCAAATAGCCCAGGTTGGTCAGCTCCGCCATTTCGTTACGGATGGTGGCAGAGGAGTAGTCCATATCCGGCTGGGCCGCAATGGTCTTAGATCCCACCGGCTCAGCGGTGCGAACATAGAGATCCACGATCACCTTCAGGATCTTTTGCTTCCGTTCCGATAATTCCATTGGCACTCCTCCTTGTCGAGTCTTAGCACTCACTCTCTCTGAGTGCTAAACTAATGATACATCTTTCATTCTATTTTGTCAAGAGGATACTAGAAATATTTTGTGAATATTTTGTAATCTTTTCGTCAAAACCGATTGTTTCAAAATTTTTTCAAAAAAGGGCTTGACAGATATATCGGCTTCCGATATAATAAGTATATCGGAAGCCGATATAACGGCAGAAGATATAGCGGTCGACGTTATATTGGAAAGGAGAATACATATGGCAAATGTCACACTGACCGAAGCTGTCTACTATATTCTGCTGTCACTGGTAGAGCCCATGCATGGCTACGGCATCATGCAGAAGGCAGAGAGCTTATCCAACGGACGGGTCAAGCTGGCGGCCGGTACTCTTTACGGAGCTATCAACTCCCTGCTGGAAAAGGGCTGGATCACCGCCCTGCCCGGAGAGAAGGACAGCAGAAAGAAGGAATACCAAATCACCCAAGAAGGCCGTCAGGCTCTGGAAGCAGAACTGCTCCGTCTGAAGGAACTGTTGGAAAACGGAAAGCGTATTTTGGAGGGATAAGAAATGAGACATGTTGTAAGAAAGCTTTTCTGGGTCTGGAATTATGACAAGGAAGAAAAGTGGCTCAACGAAATGGCCGCTAAGGGACTATGCCTGATCTCTGTAGGCTACGGGAAGTTCGAATTTGAGGACTGCGATCCCGGCGAATATCGGATCTGCCTGCAGATGTTGGAGAAGCGCCCCCGTCATATAGAAAGCAGACGCTATATCGAATTTGTGGAATCTACAGGTGCAGAGCATATCGGTACTTTTGCCCGTTGGATCTACTTCCGCAAGAAAGCCACAGACGGAGACTTTGCAATGTTCTCCGATTACGATTCCCGTATCAAGCACCTGAACAGGATCATTACCTTTGTGGGTCTGGTCTCTCTGGCGAATCTCCTCATCGGTACCGGCAATGTGATCCGTGCCATTGCAAATGCCTATCCCATTGCTGATCTCAACTATTCCGGCCTGCTCAATATCGCTATCGGCATTTTGGGTAGCTTTGGTACATGGCGACTGCTGAAAAAGCGCAACAAGCTGAAAGCCGAAAGTCAACTGTTTGAGTAATAAATGATATCTCTCAAAGGAGGTTACCTATGGATAAGCCGGTAGAGATCCTGAAGGTTTCGGGATTATGCAAACGCTTTAAGCTGTCCGCAAAACAGCAGAAGCTGGAACGGACAAAGGAAAAATACAAGCAAGCGGTGAAGGATGTGTCCTTCAGTGCCTATAAGGGCGAGATCTTCGGTCTTTTGGGGCCCAACGGGGCAGGGAAGACCACTACCATGCGCACCCTTGCCACTCTGATCCGCCCCGATGCAGGGAATGCATGGATCGACGGGGCAAACATCCTGACCCAAGAAAATCAGGTGCGTTCCAAATTGGCTTTCCTCACCGGCGATCTGAAGCTGGAGCAATTTTTCACCCCCAATTACCTTTTTGACTTTTTCTCCGACCTCCACGGTGTGGAGCCTCAGGTGAGAGAAAAGCGGAAGCAAGAGCTGTTCCAACGCTTCGGTATCGACCGCTACGCCCTGACCAAGGTGGCGGAGCTTTCCCAAGGTATGAGGCAAAAGGTTTCTCTGGTGGTGTCCATCGTCCACGATCCCGATGTGATCATTTTTGACGAGCCCACCAACGGTCTGGATGTGATCACCGCTAAAACCGTAACAGATTTCCTCTTGGAACTGAAGGAAAAAGGGAAGACCGTCATTATTTCCACCCACATTTTCACCCTCATTGAAAAGCTCTGCGACCGTGTAGGCATCCTGATCAATGGGCAAATGGTTGCCTGTGATACCTTAGCAAATGTATGTGAGGGCCTGAGCTTGGAAGACCGTTTCTTCGCCCTGTATGAAACCGCGGAAGGAGGGAAAGAGGCATGAAAGGTATGCTGACCATCTTTAAGAAAGAGCTTGCCCGCTTCTTCGGAGACAGAAGACTGGCCTTTGTAACCATTTTTCTGCCGGGCATCCTTATTTATACCATTTACAGCCTCATGGGCACTTTTGTCATGAGCGACATGCAAGCCGACAGTTCTCTGACCCCCGTAGTGGCTGTCTCGGAAGTTCCCATCTCCCTTAAGGGGACTTTGGAACAGATCTGCGAGATCCTTCCTCTGGAAAAAGGCCAAGACCCTCAAGAACTGATCGATTCCCAAGAGGTCAATGCCGTCCTGCTGTTCCCTGAGAATTTTGATGTTTTGGTGGAAGCCTATGAGGTGGGGAAGGGTGTAGCCCCCTCTGTAGAGCTATATTGCAACAGCTCCGATGCAAACTCCTATGCCACCAATGAGCTGCTTTGTTCTGTTCTGAACACCTACGAAACCGCTTTGGTGAACAAATTCGATATCACTCAGATCGACACCGTTTCCGCCGAAGCCGCATCGGGACAGTTTTTTGCCTCCATCCTTCCCATGCTGCTGATGACGCTGCTGTATTCCAGCTGTACCTCCGTCGCAACGGAAGCCATTGCCGGCGAAAAGGAGCGTGGTACCATTGCCACCCTGCTCATCACTCCCGTAAGCAGAAGTCACATTGCCTTGGGCAAGATCCTGGCTCTGTCCCTCATTGCCCTCCTTGCCGGTGCATCCAATGCACTGGGCACGATCCTGTCCCTGCCCAAATTGATGGGCGGTGAGCTTACCGGCTCTATTTACGGTCTGCGGGAATATGCCCTCCTTGCGGCAGTGATCCTGTCCACCGTCCTGCTCATGGTCACCGCCATTTCCCTGATCTCCACCTTTGCCAAGTCCGTCAAGGAAGCAAGCACCATGACCGCCCCCCTCATGGTTCTGGTCATGTTCTTAGGTGTCATAGGCATGGCAGGTTTGGGCTCCGCAGACAACTACGCCCTGTATCTGATCCCCCTGTACAACTCCTCTCAGGCCATGACCACCATTCTGTCCTTCGGGGATGCAGGCCTGCCTGTTCTGCTCACGGTTTTCAGCAACATCCTCTTCACCCTAGGCGGTGTCTGGCTCCTGACCAAGCTTTTCCACAGTGAAAAAATTTTATTCAAGATTTGATTCCATCCATGGACTTTGTGGCTTTTGTCACGAAGTCCATGGGTTTTCTCCTATAAATGTGTATTTCCCTCTTTTCTTTGGAGGAAAAATATGATATACTATAGTATCATACATTAGATAATCGGAAGTATGCCCTTTTTTCCGGTTTGGAGGACATTATGGATCAGCACGAACATTCCCACCACCATGAGCATGAACACGGACACTGCCACGATCATGAGCATGAACATGAACACAGTCATGGGCATTCCCACGGTCACGGTCATGTCCACAGTCATGAGAGCAAGACCGCAGTGGTCAACCGTTTGGCACGGGCCATCGGCCATCTGGAAAAGGTCAAGCGCATGGTACAGGAGGATGTGGACTGCTCCGAGGTCCTGACCCAGCTTGCCGCCGTCAGAGGGGCACTGAACAATACCGCAAAGCTCATCCTGCAAGACCACATCGCCCACTGCGTAGTGGATGCAGTTGCAGAAGGGGACGACAGAACCGTTGCGGATCTGGTCGCCGCCATTGATAAATTTATTAAATGAGGATCGCCTTATGACAGACATGAACAAAATCCGAAATTTTTCTATTGTAGCCCACATTGACCACGGTAAGTCTACTCTGGCAGACCGGCTGTTAGAGGAGTGCAAGACCGTGGAGAAGCGTGACATGGAGCATCAGATTCTGGACTCTATGGAGCTGGAACGGGAAAGGGGCATCACCATCAAGGCCACCGCTGTCAAGCTCAACTACACCGCAGATGACGGGCAGACCTATACCCTGAACCTGATCGACACTCCGGGTCACGTGGACTTTAACTATGAGGTTTCCCGTTCTCTGGCCGCCTGTGAGGGTGCGATTCTGGTCGTGGATGCCTCCCAGGGCATCGAGGCCCAGACCCTTGCCAATACCTACCTTGCCATTGATGCAGGCTTGGAGGTCTTGCCTGTGATCAACAAGATCGACCTGCCCTCTGCCCGTCCGGAGGAGGTCAAGCAGGAGGTGGAGGATGTCATCGGCATCCCCGCATTGGATGCCCCGGAGATCTCTGCGAAAAACGGCATCAATATCCGTGCTGTTTTGGAAGACATCGTGCAGAATGTCCCTGCGCCCAAGGGAGATCGGGAAGCTCCCTTACAGGCTCTGATCTTCGACAGCCAGTACGACTCCTACCGCGGTGTCATTGTCTACCTCCGTGTAAAGAACGGTGTCCTCCGTCCCGGCATGGATGTGCGGATGATGGCGACCGGCGCAGAATATAAGATAGTAGAGGTAGGTACGCTCCACCCTGCCGGCATGATCCCCTGTGACGCTTTGGGTGCCGGTGAGGTCGGTTATCTGACCGCCTCTATTAAGAATGTAGCAGACACCCGTGTAGGTGACACCATTACGGAAATTGCCCGTCCCTGTGCCGAGGCTCTGCCCGGTTATCAGACCGTACAGCCTATGGTCTATTCCGGCGTGTACCCTGCAGACGGCAGTAAGTACGGAGATCTGCGAGATGCTCTGGAGAAGCTGAAGCTGAACGATGCCTCCATGGACTATGCACAGGAGAGCTCCATTGCTCTGGGCTTCGGCTTCCGTTGCGGCTTCCTGGGACTGCTCCACATGGAGATCATTATGGAGCGTCTGGAGCGAGAGTACAATCTGGATCTCATTACCACCGCTCACAACGTTGTTTACCGGATCACCAAGATGAACGGTGAGGTCGTGGAGGTCTATACTCCCCTGAACTATCCCGATCCCATGGAGATCCAGATGTGTGAAGAGCCCTTTGTCAAGGCAAGCATCCTCACACCGCCGGAGTATGTGGGCAATATTATGGAATTGTGTCAACAGCGCCGTGGCGAATATCGGGACATGACCTATCTGGACGAGGGTCGTGTGGAGCTGCGGTATTTCATGCCCCTGAACGAGATCATCTACGACTTCTTCGATGCTCTCAAGTCCCGTACCCGTGGCTATGCCTCCCTGGACTATGAGCTGGACGGCTATCGCCAGTCTAAGTTGGTAAAGCTGGACATTCTCCTGAACGGTGAAGTAGTGGACGCTCTGTCCTTCATTCTCTTTGCCGACAATGCATACGCCCGAGCCCGTCGGATCTGTGAGCGGCTGAAGGAGAATATTCCCCGTCAGATGTTCGAGATCCCCGTACAGGCTGCCATCGGCGGCAAGATCATTGCCCGTGAGACCATCAAGGCTCTGCGAAAGGACGTCCTTGCCAAGTGCTACGGCGGCGATATCACCCGTAAGAAGAAGCTGTTGGAGAAGCAGAAGGAAGGCAAGAAGCGTATGCGTACCTTCGGCACTGTCAGCGTTCCCTCCGAGGCCTTCATGGCTGTGCTGAAGTTAGACGAATGAAGCAGGTAACCATCTATACCGACGGCGCCTGTTCCGGCAATCCCGGCCCCGGTGGTTGGGGTGCGATTCTGGAATTCCAAGGAAAGGAAAAAGAGCTTTCCGGGGGCGAAGCCCACACCACCAATAACCGCATGGAGCTCAGCGCCTGTATTTTTGCCTTGCGTGCTCTGAAATTCCCCTGCGAGGTAGACCTGTACACAGACTCCAAATACGTCTGTGATGCAGTGGTGAAGGGCTGGGTCTACGGTTGGAAGGCCAAAGGCTGGATCAAGGCCGATAAGAAGCCTGCCCTGAATGTAGACCTGTGGGAACAGCTTCTGCCCCTTTTGCAGACCCATAAGGTAAATTGGCACTGGGTCAAGGGTCATGCCTCCAACGAGAAGAACAACCGCTGTGATGCTCTGGCCGTGGCAGAATCCAGAAAGCACGCAGAATAAGGAGATCAGTATGATTTACGCAATTATGGCGGCGGTGATCGCCGCCGCAGTGGGTCTGGATCAGTGGACCAAGTGGCTGACCCTTCGGCACATTCCGGAAAATTCCGTAGGGGAAGAGCCGATCCTGGGTCTCTTCCGTCTGGCGCACCACAGGAACACCGGAGCCGCCTGGTCTATGCTGGAAGGAAAAACCTGGTTCTTCTTGGGCGTGCTGGGAGTCTTTCTTCTGGTCATCGGCTATATGCTTTGGAAAAAGTGGCTGAAAAAGCCCACGGAGCTTCTCTGCATCGCCTCTATCATAGGCGGCGCTCTGGGCAATGCCATCGACAGACTGTTCCGTGGAGGAGAAGTGGTGGATATGATCAAATTCCACTTCTGGATGAGCTTCCCCACCTTCAATGTAGCAGACATCTTCATCACCTGCGGCTGTGCCTGTCTCATGGTCTACATCCTCTTCTTCGACAAAGAGGAAAGCAACAGACCGAAAAATTGAAGCCACATTCCAAAAAAGCGAGCTTTATATGTAATTTATCAACAGGGAACAGCCTTCGTGACTGTTCCCTGTTTTCTCCTTTTCCCCCTGCGCCCCCCTCTCCAAATCGTCTTCCCCCGACCGTCCCCAACAGCCACCGCACCGTCCCCAACAGCCACCGCACCCTTGACTCTCCCACCGTCTATCGATGCCCACCAAGCCCTTGGCTCTCCCTCCGGGAGAGCTGGCGCGAAGCGCCTGAGAGGGCTCACCGCACCGATTCTACCGACAAGCTACCCTCAGATCCACTGCACCGATTCCTTATACGAAACTGCGCTCCTCTACCCACCGTCTGCACATCCCTCTCCCCCTCC
>JAFOZC010000117.1 GCA_017391305.1 Oscillospiraceae bacterium
GAAGGCAGATAAGCCGAACTGCTCCCCACTTTCAAATTGCTGAACCAGATCGGAGAAGGCATCCAGTAAGTGAAGGGATGCAGAGAAGGCGGCTCGGAGGGAGAATTCCTCCTCCGCAAGGCTGAAAAGCTCCCTGACACTGCCTTGGAGGGAAGCTCTGCGAAGCTCATTGAGAGATCGTAGGAAGGGAGAATTGGGACACTTCTCCCGAAGAGAGGAATAAATATCGCAATCCGGATGGCCGCCGCGTATCCTTGCAAGCTCCCTTGTGGAGAAGGCCACCACAGGGGAGAACAATACACACAGCAGGGGGATATCCTGATGGGGATTGTCTATGACACGGAACAGGGCATCCAGGAAGGTGATCTCCTCTGTCTCAAAGAGGTTCTCGTTACTGCATACCGCCCGTATGCCATATCCTGCCAGAGCCTGACGGTACACGGTAGCCTTTTGAGATAAGGCTCGCAGAAGGATCACAATATCCTCCGGCTCAGTGGGTCGCTGTCCCCCTTCTCCATCCGGCAGGGTCTCGTTCTGCAGAATATCAAAGATCCGTTTTGCCACAAACTCCGCTTCATAATGGGTCTTGTGGGCATCGGGATCCAGATCCTCTCTCATAAGGTCGATACAGTGAAGCTCCACGGCAGGATAGGGAAGGCTTCCCTTCCTTCCCTTGGCTCTCAGAGCCTCTTCCTCGCCGTAATCCACTGCGCCCACACGCTTGTTCATAGTCAGGCGGAACACATCGTTGGCGGCACTGAGAATGGCAGGAGAGGAACGGAAGTTGTCGGACAGAAGGATCTTTCTCGGTTCTCCCTCCCCTACCCTGTCATAGCTGCCATAGCTATAGTACTTGGAGGTGAAAATGTCCGGCTCTGCCCCACGGAAGCGATAGATGGACTGCTTCACATCCCCAACAAAGAAGAGATTCTTCCCTTGTTTGGAAATGGCATAGAAAATGGCATCCTGTACACTGTTGGTATCCTGATATTCGTCGATCATCAGCTCCACATAGCGCTGTGATATCTCTTTTGCGGCGGCTGTGGGGTAAGTCTGCTTGCCGTAAAGCAGTCGCAGAGTCTCTTGCTCCAGATCGTTATAATCTAAGACATGCTTGCGACGCTTCTCTGTGGTATAGGCCTTGGAAAAAGCCTCTGTCAGGGCAAGCAAGCCCCGAAGAGCAGGGGCTGTTTTACACAGATCCTCCGCCACCTGACGGGAGGGTACGGAAAAGCGAAGAAGCCATTTATGCAAGGAAGCCTTGACCTCATCCCGTACGCCTTTCAAATATTTCACCAGTTCGGGATCTTGGGGCTTGCTGATTCTGCCCAGAGTCGTGAATTCACAATTCACGCTGTGGATCTCGTCCCAGGTGGAAGCATTGCTGTAGATTGACAGAAGATCCAGCGTATCCTGAAAGCCCTGTCTGTAATTTTTCAACCAATCTTCCCCAGCAATGATCCTGCAAGCAGCATCCATTTTTTCCCGCATGAGGGCGATACCGTGGTGGAATTCCTCCACCAAATACTTCGCCCACGGACGGCCCGAGATATCCTCTTCGTAGTCGCTGACCAAAAGCTCTCGGAATTGACGGTTTTTCTCTTCCGGGTCACGGCAGTTGCACAGCGCATTATAACAGCGCAGGATGATCCCCGGCAGTTCTCGGTCATCTCGTCCCGCACCTAAAATATCCAAGGTGGCGGAGATATCCTCGTCCTTTTGGGTATATGCCTCATTCAGCAGAGCATCCATAACACGGGAGCGGATACTGTAGCTTTCGGACTCTTCGATAATGCGGAAGTCTGCCGGAAGCTCCAAATCATGGGCATAGTCCCTGAGAAGAGAGGCGCAGAAGCCGTGAACCGTAGAGATCTGTGCCAGATAGACCCGACTGAGCTGTGCCTGTAAGTGGGCAGAGCCCTCTCCCTGAGACAGCAGATCGTTAAGTCTGCGGATGATCTTCCCCCTCAGCTCCGATGCCGCGGCTTTGGTAAAGGTGATCATGAGGAAATCGTCGATGTTGCAGGGATCGGTTTCAGACATGACCCTTTTCAGCATGCGGTCAATGAGGACCTGGGTTTTTCCGGAGCCTGCGGCGGCGGAGATCAGCAAGGTTCCGCCGGAATTATCCACAGCGGCCTGCTGATAGGGAGTTAATTCAATTTTGGCCATTTGCATCATCCTCCTCTAGCAGATTCCAGAAATCTTCGTCCTTCAATTTGGCCAAGACTCGCCTGCTCCCACGGTTTGCACATACAGAGCCATAGGGACACCAGGTACAGCTCTGACGGGAGCTGTCTATATAATAGGGGTTCGGCTCAATCTGTCCTTGGGCGATCCCGGCGGTGAAATCATGGATCTTATGATGAATATGCCTCTCCAAAAGGGCGAATTGCTCTTCGTCCGCCAATGTTCCCCGAAGCTCACCTTTGCTGACCTTACAGGGAAGGAAGCGATAATGATCGCTGGGGTCCATAGCATAGAGGACCTTCTCGTCCTTTAACAAAATGCCGCTTCGTTTCTCTGCTTTGCTCCGACCGTCTTGGATAGCCTTGAAATCGTCCCTCTGAGAAATAGAAATGCGGTCGACTCTTGCAGGGAAATACATGACCCCTGCGGCAATGGGATCGGTGCCCTTCCCCTTTGCGGCATATTTCTTCAGAGCAAAGAGATAAATGAGCATCTGCATTCCCAGTCCGTTATACAGCAAACTATAGTCCATGGTGGTATGACCCGTCTTATAGTCCACTACACGGAAGTAGCACAGATCCCCATCCTGCCATGCATCAACTCGGTCTACCTTACCCTCTAACTGTGCGTAATAGTGATCCCC
>JAFOZC010000118.1 GCA_017391305.1 Oscillospiraceae bacterium
CATATTTAATGAAATATTGCTACGCAATATGAAATAATCCTTTGGATTATGAAATATTTTGCCTTGGCGGCAAAATGTGAAATAAAATAAATCCCTCATACGCCGCAGCGTATTTCATAGCGTCAGCTATTTCATAACGCGTAGCGTTATTTCACAAATCCCGCAAGGGATTTATTTCATTGAAAAGATCCCACATTTGTCTACGACAAATGTGGGTTCTTTTCTGGTGGACCCGAGGAGATTCGAACTCCCGACCCCCGCAATGCGAATGCGATGCGCTCCCAGCTGCGCTACGGGCCCGATTCTGTAGGCTAATTATAGCAGTATGGACGGGAAAATGCAATAAGAAAATACGTTTTCATCGGGATAGGGGCTAAAAAAAGGTTTTGTCGGGATGGGGGATAAGCTCCTGTTGGCAATGGCTCCGTGAATTTCTCTTTGTTGAGAAATGCTCACCCTTGGGGGGAGGGTGAGCATTTTTTGGCGATCAGTCTCTTCTGCGGCGGCCGGCGACCATGAGGAAGAGGCGGAGGAATTGGGCCAGGGAGACGGAGAGGGCTGCCACGTAGGTTAAGGCGGCGGCAGAAAGGACTTTTTTTGCTGCCCTTTGCTCCTCCTCTGTGAGCAGGCGGCTGTCCTCGATGGCGGTGAGGGCGCGGCGGCTGGCATTGTACTCCGTAGGGAGGGTCACCAGCTGGAAGACCACACTCATGCCGAAGGCCAGAACCCCCAGCATGGCAAGGGTATAGAGGAAATTCCGGAAGGGGAAGAAAAATTCCAGACCCATAAGCAGGAAGCTGATGAGGATCAGGGGCATTGCCAAACGGGAGGCAATGTTGGTCACATTCACAATCGCTGCCCGAAATTTGATAGGGCCGTAATTGGTGGCATACTGCACCGCATGGCCTGCCTCGTGGGCAGCCACACCGATGGCGGCGGGGCTGGCATGATCGTGGACGGAATCAGACAGGCGGATCACGTTGGTCTTGGGATCATAATGGTCTGTCAGATTCCCGGAGATCCGCTCGATGCGGACATTGTACACACCGTTTGCCCGAAGAACCTCCTGAGCGGCCTGCGCCCCGGTCATACCCCGAAGGGTACGGGTTTGGCTGTATTTCTGAAACGTGGAATTCACCCGACTGCTTGCCCAAAGGGAAAACACCACAGCCGGAAGAACCAGAACCAAATAACTCCAATCAAAGCCATAAAAAAACATACACATACCTCCAAAGCACAAGCAGAATTCAAATTTATCCCTCTGTTGCGAGTTGACAGCTATGTCACCGGGTCTAAGCCCTGCGGATCATAGGGGAAACGGTTTTTGCCCTTCCTGATCTCACAGCGGCTCCATTGCGTTGTGCAGAGTGTCGGTGATTTGACCCCGGAAGATGCGGTCAGCATTGGTGTGGACGGTATTCAGCGCGCCTGCGGAGTGCTTCATCTCTATATTACCCATCATGAAGATGTCATTATCCAGAATGAAGCGAATTTCCTGCTCCTCCACGTTGTTCCGCTTGACCATGCCGGGGCCACAGTGGAGCTTCAGACGGCAACCGCCGGGGAGCGCCACGTCGGCTTCCTGGGTGATCTTGGCGAAGGCACGCTCATTGATGTCCTCGTCTGCCATGAGACCCAGATAGCCGGGTTGGATCAGCTCGGAGAAGGGGGTTTCTGCCAGATCCAGAGCATTCCGGGAAATGGCATTGATATAGCGCAGACCGATGCGTTCAAAATAGGCAGGCTTGTAGATCTCGATCAGATGCACCAGAACGCTGTCCAGCTTGTTGGCAAAATCCTCCCAGCAGGTATAGGCAGGGGTAGCCAGAGCCAGGAAGCTATTGGTCAGATTCACCTTCCATCTGCCGTCTGCGGAGAGGAACTGATAATTGGTCACAGGGGGCTGGGGCTCCATTCTGCCGTTGACCATCTTCATAGGCTTCTCTTCACTGCGAGAATAGCGGGGGAATTGGCTACGGATCTGCTCCTGAAATTCTGCGGGCTCTCTGGCGCCGATAGACAAAATAGTGGGGAAGCGAAGCTGGCAGATGACCTCCATGATTTGAGGCTTGGCATAACGCACACGATCTTCGTTGGAAAACATAGTTTGCTCCTTTCCTGCGGGGCTTATACCCGTCAGACAGTACTTTTTTCAATTATTATATCATAGAAGGGCAGGACTTTGCAAGTTCTGCTTTTCAAATTGTGTTCTTTGTGCTATACTATTATAAAAATGGGCAAAGGAGGCTCTGCAGTGGACTTTCTGTATTGGTTGGAATCCATCCGCAATCCCCTGTTAGACGGGATCATGGGTGCGATCACCTATTTGGGAGACGAGGTCTTCTTCATGCTGATCGCCCTGTTTGTCTTCTGGTGCAGGGACAAGCGGGAGGGCTATTACCTCCTCCTTGTGGGCTTCTTCGGTACGGTACTCAATCAATTCCTGAAGCTGTATTTCCGCATTCCCCGACCTTGGGTGAAAGATCCGAGCTTTCATCCTGTGGAATCGGCAAAGCCGGCGGCAGAGGGCTATTCCTTCCCCTCCGGCCATACCCAGAGTGCCACAGGCAGCTTCGGCGCTTTGGCCCGTTGGGAAAAGGGAAGGCTGTTTTCCTGCCTGTGTATCCTTCTACTCCTGCTGACAGCCTTTTCCCGAATGTATCTGGGTGTTCATACCCCTCTGGATGTAGGGGTGTCCCTCCTCCTTGGCGCAGGGACGGTGGTGATTTTCTACCCCCTGATGAAAAAAGCAGAGGCACAGCCCCGAATCATGTATTGGCTCATCGGCATCATGCTTCTTTTCTCGGTGGCCTTTGTGCTCTACGCCAATTTAGCGGATTTCTCCCAAGAGAAGGCTACAGAAAACATTGCTTCCGGACGGAAAAACAGCTTCTCTCTCCTTGGCTCTCTTCTGGGCTTTGCCATTGCCTATCCCGTAGAGCGTAAGTATATCCGCTTCTCCGAAAAGGGCTCTGTTCCTGCCCAGCTTTGCAAGCTCCTTTTGGGCTTAGGCGGACTGTTAGGGGTAAAGGAAGGCTTGGAGCTTCTGTTCACCGCCATGGGCTTCCTGCATCCTTGGATCCACGCTGTGCGATACTGTGCCGTGGTGCTTTTCGCCGCCCTTCTGTGGCCGAAGACCTTCCCCCTGTGGAACCGATTGTTTGAAAAGAGAGGATAATATGCTTGTATTCTGGCTTTTGGGAGGAGCTTTGGTTCTGCTCCTTTTGATTTCCTTTTTTATTTTTCTCCTTGCCTGTCTGCGTATTGACAGCCTGACTGCCAATTTGGATAAAACTCTGCAGCGCCCTGTGTACAATCAGTGCAAGGAGGAAATTCTGGCAGGGAAGGATTGGATGGAGCGCCATCCCCACGAGGATGTCACCGTCCGTTCCCATGACGGTCTGCTCCTTCGGGGAGAATATTTCCCCCATCCCAATGCCGTAGCCACCATTATCATGGTTCACGGCTGGAGAGGGACTCCCATTACGGATTTCGGCTGTGCCATTAAGGCCTATCACGACAAGGGGCTGAACACCCTCCTGGTTCATCAGCGAACCCAAGGCCCCAGTGAGGGAACATTCATTACCTTCGGCATCCGAGAAAGTCGGGATGTCCATAGCTGGGTACAGTGGCACGCAGAGCGCTTCGGCAAGGAGGCACCCATTCTTCTGACAGGCATCTCTATGGGAGCGACCTCTGTGCTCATGGCAGGGGGCAGACCCTTCTGCGCCAATGTACGGGGGATCATCGCCGACTGTGGCTTCAGCTCCCCTTGGGAGATCATCGGCTCTGTCATCCGTTCCACAGGACTTCCCCCCTTCCCCTTCCTGCCTGTGGTGGGCATATACACCCGAATCCTTGCAGGCTTCGGTCTTCGGGAATATTCTACCTTAGAGGCAGTGAGGGAGCTGAAGATCCCCGTCTTCTTCGCCCACGGAGAAGCGGACACCTTTGTGCCTTGCTCCATGACCGTAGCGGCTTACGAAGCCTGCGGAAGCCCGGACAAGACCCTGCTCACCGTTCCCGATGCCAAGCATGGCACCAGCTATCTGGCAGATCGGGAGAATTACGAGAAACAGATCCACAGCTTTGTAAACCGCTGTTGTCCGAGATCATAGGAGGAGCATCATGTATTATGCCGCTATCAAAACCTTAGATATTGCCAACGGCCCCGGTCTGCGGACCACGCTCTTTGTTTCCGGCTGTACACGGCATTGCAAAGAGTGCTTCCAGCCCCAGACCTGGGATTTCCAATACGGAGAGCCCTTTACCCCTGAGGTCAGACAGCAGCTTCTGGACAGTCTTGCCCCGGAGCATATTGCCGGACTGACCCTTCTGGGAGGAGAGCCCTTTGAGCCCCAAAATCAGCCGGAGGTTGCAGAGCTCCTGAAATTGGCAAAACAGCGCTATCCCCATAAAAGCTACTGGGCCTTTACGGGCTATACCTTAGAGGAGCTGACGTCTCCTCTTGCCCAAGAGATCCTATCCTATTTGGATGTGC
Organism: Oscillospiraceae bacterium; assembly: GCA_017391305.1. Lineage (GTDB taxonomy): Bacteria > Bacillota > Clostridia > Oscillospirales > Oscillospiraceae > JAZOXB01. The sequence goes on from JAFOZC010000118.1 coordinate 4,502, forward strand.
TGGTGGACGGCCCCTTTGAGGTCGAGAAAAAGGATCTGAGCCTCCGTTTCCGAGGCTCTTCCAACCAGAGGATCATTGACCTGAACAAAACAAGACACAACGGCATCCCCACGCTCTGGGATGACGGCTACAGACGAGGTGAAATATATGGAACAAGTAAAGGTTAAATTACTCCATCCCAATGCAAAGATGCCGGTATACGGCACGGAATTTTCTGCCGGTGCAGATCTCTGTGCCTGTCTGGAGGAGGCTGTGACCCTGCAGCCGGGACAGACCCACATGATCTCCATCGGCATTGCCATGGAGATCCCCGTAGGCTATGCCGCTCTGGTCTATGCCCGCAGTGGTCTGGCCAGCAAGAGAGGCCTCGCCCCTGCCAACAAGGTGGGAGTGGTGGACTGTGACTATCGGGGAGAATTCTTCGTTCCCCTCCACAACCACAGTGCCGAGCCCCAGACCATTTTCCCGGGAGATCGGATCGCACAGATGATCATCACACCCTATCTCACCGCAAATTTTGTAGAAGCCACTGAGTTAACCCAAACGGTACGGGGCAACGGAGGCTTCGGATCAACGGGGGTCAAATAAATGAGCTTTTTACCTGTTACACGGGAGGATATGCTGTCCCGAGGCTGGGAACAACCGGATTTCGTCTATGTGATCGGGGATGCCTATGTGGATCATCCCTCCTTCGGTCATGCCATCATCAGCCGTGTGCTGGAGCAGGCAGGCTATAAGGTCGCCATCTGTTCCCAGCCGGATTGGAAGGATCCTCAATCCGTCAACCTCTTCGGTACTCCTAAGCTGGGCTATCTGGTCAGCGGCGGCAATATGGACTCTATGGTCAACCACTACTCCGTCACCAAGCACCGCCGGAAAACCGATGCCTATACCAACGGCGGCGAGATCGGCAAGCGCCCGGACTATGCCACCATTGTTTACTGCAATCTGATCCGTCAGACCCATCCCCATATTCCCATCATCATCGGCGGTATCGAAGCCAGCCTCCGCCGTTTGGCCCATTACGATTACTGGTCTGAAAAAATGAAGCGCTCCATTCTCTTGGATGCCCAGGCCGATCTCCTCCTATACGGCATGGGAGAGCGAGCCATCGTAGAGGTAGCCGATGCCCTTCGGGATGGCTGGGAGGTGCAATATCTCCATCATATCGACGGAACGGTCTACCGCTGTACAGAGCCGGAGGAAGAGGACAGCATCCTCCTCCCCTCCTACGAGGAGCTGTGCAGGGACAAGAGGAGCTATGCCAAGAGCTTCTATGTGCAGTACTGCAACACCGATCCCTTCACCGCCAAGAGGCTGGTAGAGCCCTACGGCAGAGAATATGTGGTGCAGAATCCTCCCCAGCGGCCTCTGACCACAGAGGAAATGGATGCCATCTATGCCCTGCCCTATGAGAATACCTATCACCCCTCCTATACCAAGGGGATCCCTGCCATTACGGAGGTGCAGTTCTCCCTGGTATCCTGCCGAGGCTGCTTCGGGGCTTGCTCCTTCTGCGCCCTGACCTTCCATCAGGGCAGGATCATCCAGAGTCGAAGCCACGATTCCATTGTGGCAGAGGCAGAACGAATGGTGAAGCACCCGGACTTCAAGGGCTATATCCACGATGTGGGAGGCCCTACCGCCAATTTCCGCGCCCCTGCCTGTGACAAACAGCTCAGTCAGGGTGCCTGTCAGAAACGGCAGTGCCTCTTCCCCACCCCCTGCAAAAATATGAGGGTAGATCATCAGGATTATGTAAACCTCCTTCGCCGTTTGCGAGACATCCCGGGAATCAAAAAGGTCTTCATCCGCAGTGGCATTCGCTTCGACTATCTGGTAGCGGATCAAGATCCCACCTTCTTCCGAGAGCTGGTGGAGCACCATGTTTCCGGCCAGTTGAAGGTTGCCCCGGAGCATGTATCCGATCAAGTCCTCAAGTACATGGGCAAGCCCCGTCGGGAGGTCTATGACAAGTTCTGTCGGAAATATGAAAAGCTTAACGAAAAGCTGGGAAAGAAGCAATTCCTCGTTCCCTATCTCATGAGCAGTCACCCCGGCTCCGGTCTGAAGGAGGCCATTGAGCTGGCAGAGTACATTCGGGACATCGGTCACATGCCGGAGCAGGTGCAGGACTTCTATCCCACTCCCTCCACCTTGTCCACGGTCATGTATTATACCGGCTTAGATCCCCGTACTATGGAGAAGGTCTATGTCCCCACAGATCCCCACGAGAAGGCCATGCAACGAGCCCTGATCCAGTTCCGCAATCCCAAGAACTATCATCTGGTACGGGAGGCGCTGGAAAAGGCAGGACGGACAGATCTCATCGGCCACGACAAGAAATGCCTGATCCGCCCCCGAAAGGGAGAGCTGATCCCTCCCGTCCCCACCGGAAAGCCCGCCGGAAAAGCTTCCGGACAGAAGAGCGCCGGAAAAGCGCCCGGACAGAAGACCTCTGCCTCTGTCGGCAAGCCCCCTCTCCGCAGTCCGGTCAAGGCCGCAAAGCCCCCCAAGCCGACCACCAAGGGAAAGAAGGATCTCAAGCAAGCCCAGCCGAAAGCCGCCCCCAAGCTCCCCACCCCCGCCCAAATGGCCAGAGCGGAGCAATACCTGAAAAAGCGCAAGAAATAATTTATCCCCAAAAGGAGACAGAGCCCCGCTCTGTCTCCTTTTTTCAAGCTCCAAAGCCCTTCCCCACCGCAAATTCCGTATTGTCGCACTGTTTTAAGTTTCCACACAGTCCTTGCCTCTCCCTCCGGGAGAGGTACCTCCCGAAGGGAGGGGGAGAGGGATGTGTAGACAGTTCGTGGAGGAATGCAGCTTCGTATGAGAAATCGGTGCAGTGGTTCTGTGGGTAGCTTGTAGGTGGAATCGGTGCGGTGAGCCCTCTCAGGCGCTTCGCGCCAGCTCTCCCGGAGGGAGAGCCAAGGGTGCAGTGGGCATCGGTAGACAGAGCGACAAGTCCCGGCTTACCGAACTGCTTGAAGTTTGCACACAGCTCTTGCCTCTCCC
>JAFOZC010000119.1 GCA_017391305.1 Oscillospiraceae bacterium
CACCGGCCTGTGTATGTGGATGATCTGCAAGCCCATTTATGCCACAGAGGTTTATACGGGCTTTATCCTGCTGATCGTTATCGAATGGTTCTTGTTCCTGATGATACGGGCTATGGGACGCAGTGGTTTTGAGATAGAGCTTTTGGGCTTCTTCCTCTGTACCCTGGGTCTGTCGGTGATCGCCTCGGACAGCCCCGGTAACATCCAGAAGCAGGTGATCTGTATTGCCGGCGGTGTGCTCATCTATCTGATCATTTCCCTGTCTTTGCGAAATCTGAATACGGCGAAGAAATTCCGCTATCTTGCCGCCATCGGCGGCGTCCTGCTTCTGGCGGCCAATCTGATCTTCGGCAAGGAGATCAACGGCGCACGGAACTGGATCGCTCTGGGCTCTTTCTCCTTCCAGCCCTCGGAATTGGTCAAGCTCTGCTTTATTTTCGTGGGAGCCTCCACTATGGATCGGGTTCTTACCAAGCGGAATGTTCTGTCCTTTATCATTTACTCTGTCTTTGTCTGCGGCTGCCTGGTACTTATGAATGACTTTGGTGCGGCCCTGATTTTCTTCGTTACATTCCTGGTGGTTGCCTATCTGCGTTCCGGCAGTGTGGCTACCATTGCCCTCGCCATTGCGGCGCTGGTTTTTGCGGGAACCATTGTGATCATGTATTTCGGCAATCACGTGCAGGACCGTTTTGCAGGGTGGGGTCATGTGTGGGAGCATGCCTATGATCGTTTGGGCTATCAGCAGACCCGTTCCATGATCCGTATCGCCGTTGGCGGTCTGTTCGGCTTAGGTGTGGGACAGGGCTGGCTGAAGGCGGTGGGTGCATCGGATACAGACCTTGTTTTTGCCTTCGTCAGTGAGGAATGGGGACTGATCATGGCGGTGATCATGGTGCTGATGCTTCTGGTTCCCGCAGTGTTCGTCCTGCGCTCTGCCAAGGTCGGACGCAGCAGCTTCTATACCATCGGCGCAAGTGCCGCCATTGCGGTCATGATGACACAGGCCATCCTCAATGTCTTTGGCACGATGGATCTTTTGCCCTTGACCGGTGTGACCTTCCCCTTCGTTTCCAACGGCGGCTCCAGTATGCTGTGCAGTTGGGGATTGGTTGCCTTCGTAAAGGGCTGTGATACCCGTCAGAATGCCTCTGTTGCGGTGAAAAATCTAAAGGTAAAGGAGAAGAAGGATGAATAAAATTGCCAACCGCGCCTGGGCGGCTACGCTTCTGGCCATCGTTCTTTTCCTTGGCCTGTGTACCATCGTTCTGCGCTATTTCCGTGACTCCAAGGATTGGTATCTGCACCAGAGCAATTCCGATGTCTATTCCGGGGGACACCTAAACAGCGGCAAGGTCTATGACCGTAAGGGGACCCTCCTCCTGAATGCGGAAAACGGAAGAACCTACCCCGACGATGCCCTTCTGCGCCGTTCCACCCTCCACCTTTTGGGGGATGTTCAGGGGAATATTCCGGATCATATGATGGAGTACTATTCCGACGAATTGACCTCCTATGATCTCTTCGGCGGTACGCAGGATGCCTCCAATGTTTCCATGACCCTGACGGTGAACGGACAGATCCAGAAGGCTGCCACCGATGCGATGGCAGGCAGAAAGGGCTGTTTGGGCATCTATAATTACAAAACAGGGGAGGTCATCTGCATGGTCTCCGGTAATACCTACGATCCCCTGAACCCCTCGGAGGTCGATGACAGTGATGCGTATGCAGGTGTGTATGTCAACCGTTTTATCAGCTCTGTCTATACCCCCGGCTCTATTTTCAAGGTGGTCACCTCTATGGCGGCCATTGAACAAATAGAGGATCTGGACAGCCGAACCTTCTTCTGTGGGGGTAGCTGTGTGATCAACAACGAGACCATCAACTGCAATTCCTATCATGGGAAGCTGAATTTTGACAAGGCGGTTTCCAAGTCCTGCAACGTGGTTTTTGCCCAGCTTGCAGTGGAGCTGGGGCCTGAGATCATGCAGAAGTATGCAGAACAGGCAGGTATTGGAGAACGGATGCTCTTTGACGGATTCAAGACCGCCGCAGGTGGCATCGACACCGAGGGCGTTCCGGAGAATGAGCTTGCCTGGGTCGGTATAGGACAGTCCACCAACCGCATTAACCCCTGTCAGTATATGACTCTGATGGGAGCTATCGCCAACGGAGGTGTCGCAGCCAAGCCCTATGTGGTGTCCAAGATCCGTTGCGGTCAGGAGGAAACCTACCGTGCCGCCACCACTATGGGGGACAGGATCATGACGGAGGAGCTTGCCGCCCGTCTGGATCAGGCTCTCCACGGAGCTGTGGTGGAAAGCTACGGCGAATGGAACTTCTCCGGTCTATATGTAGGGGCTAAGACCGGCACTGCCCAGCGTGGCGGCGGTCTGGCGGCCAACTCTCTGCTCACAGGCTATATCAAGGACGAGGCCATGCCCTATGCCTTCATCGTTGTCATAGAAGGAGGCGGCTCCGGCGGCCGAACCTGCCTGCCGATCATGCGCCAGGTGATCAACGCATGTCTTGTTGCCAAGGATATGGAATAAAAAATAGAAAAATTCCAAGAAAGTACTTGACAAATCGAGAATCGTGTTGTATAATAACCGAGCTGGTTTCAGGAGAGACTGGCGTATGGAGAGGTGGCTGAGCTGGCCGAAGGCGCACGACTGGAAATCGTGTAGGCGTTAAAAGCGTCTCGCGGGTTCGAATCCCGCCCTCTCCGCCAGAAAAGAACCCACATTTGTCTACGACAAATGTGGGTTCTTTTCAATGAAATAAATCCCTTACGGGATTTGTGAAATAACGCTTCGCGTTATGAAATAGCTGACGCTATGAAATACGCTGCGGCGTATGAGGGATTTATTTTATTTCACATTTTGCCGCCAAGGCAAAATATTTCATAATCCAAAGGATTATTTCATATTGCGTAGCAATATTTCATTAAATATG
>JAFOZC010000120.1 GCA_017391305.1 Oscillospiraceae bacterium
GCCTTGAGCTTGATGACCTGATCGTTGGGGCAGGACTCGTTCAGCATACGCATAGCCTCGGCAGTTGCCTTCTGCACGGCAAGGATGGCCTCTGCCTGACCCTCTGCACGGAGGATGGCTGCCTGCTTCTCAGCATCGGCACGGAGAATGGCGGATTCCTTCTCACCTTCTGCAACCAGAATCTGAGAGTGCTTGGTACCCTCTGCCTGAAGGATGGCCTGACGGCGGTCACGCTCTGCCTTCATCTGCTTTTCCATGGAGCTCTGAATGTCCTGAGGAGGCAGAATGTTCTTCAGCTCCACACGGGTGACCTTGATGCCCCAGGGATCTGTAGCCTCGTCCAAAATGGCACGCATCTTGGTGTTGATCACATCACGGGAGGTCAGGGTCTGGTCCAGCTCCAGATCACCGATGATGTTACGCAGGGTGGTAGCGGTCAGGGTCTCCATAGCCATCATGGGACGCTCTACACCGTAAGTATAGAGCTTGGGATCGGTAATGGAGAAATACACGACGGTATCGATCTGCATGGTGACGTTATCCTTGGTAATAACAGGCTGAGGGGGATAGTCCAGAACCTGCTCCTTCAGGGTGACACGCTTTGCGATCCTCTGCAGGAAGGGGGTCTTCAGGTGGATACCTACGCCCCAAACCTCCTGGAACGCACCGAGCCACTCAATGACATAGGCATTCGACTGCTTGACAACGATGATGTTCTTCCAGAGAACAACGATGACCACCAAAACCAAAGCAAGGATGCCTATCAAGGTGGCGCTGGGGTTGATTGCTAATACCAAATTCATGTCTGTTCCTCCTTATAGCTTTTCTTATACAATCTCTGCGGGTTCAACGCAGAGTCTTGCACTATGTACGCTGAGAATACGGACGGGAGTGTCCTTGGCGATGGGCTTGCCATTTGCACTGAAAGCGGCCCAGTCCACGCCGGCTACCCGAACCACACCCTTATTGCTGAGATTGTCAATATCCTCCTTCACCGGAGCGATCTTGCCAACCAGACTGTCTACATTCGTAGGAGTCTTCCGACTCTCCACAAATCGCTTCATCCAAGGACGGAGAACGAGCAAAAACGCCAGAGATACGAGGACAAAGGCGGTAACCTGTATCCACAGGGGGACAGAGAATACTGCCAGCAGAAATGCTACCAAGGCGCCACCCATGAACCACAGAGACACCATAGCAGTTGTTGCGGCCTCGGCAATCGCAAATAATGCCACTGCAGCGACCCAGATCCATTGCATATAGGCTTCCATAAAAGTTCCTCCTTTATTCATTTACTTGCCTACATTATGCCATAAGCTCAGTCAAAAGTCAATAGAAATGATGATTGCAGTAAAATTTACCGAAAAAAAGTATTTTCCGTTGCATTTTGGGAAAAGATTCTGTATAATATGTCTTAGATCGAAACAATGTGAGGGATAGTATGGAAAAATTCACTATGGCAGTCCCCTGCCTCTTCGGTTTAGAGGGTCTGGTGGGCGACGAGCTGCGGCGGCTGGGCATGGAAAATGTTCGGGTCGAGGATCGCAGAGTATTTTTTGAAGGAGATTTTACCGCAATGGCACGGGCAAATATCTGCCTGCGCATGGGAGAACGTGTGATGATCCTCTTAGGGCGCTTCCCTGTGGAGTGCTTCGAGGATCTGTATCAGGGTGTCAAGGCTCTGCCTCTGGAGGAGTTCATTCCCATAGACGGTGCTTTCCCGGTGAAGGGCTACAGCCTGGATTCCAAGCTCCACAGCGTTCCCGACTGTCAGGCCATTGCCAAGAAGGCCGCTGTGGACCGTTTGGGCGCAAAATACGGCCTGAGCTGGCTACCGGAGACCGGTGCCACCTATCAGATCCGTTTCTCTATTATGAAGGATATCTGCGAAGTATTCCTGGATACTTCCGGTGCAAGCCTCCACAAGCGTGGCTATCGTGCTGTAGGTAACGAAGCCCCCCTCCATGAGACTATGGCGGCGGCTCTGGTCAATCTGTCCCGTTACCGTGGCAGAGATTTCTTCTGGGATCCCTTCTGCGGCTCCGGCACCATTGTCATTGAGGCGGCCTTAGCCGCTCTCAACCGTGCTCCCGGTCTGTACCGAGACTTCGGCGCTCAGAAGTGGGCCTGTGTTGCCCCGGAAATTTGGCAACAGGTCCGGACAGAGGCCAAGGATAAGGAGTATCGGGGAGAATACCGCATCTTGGGTACAGACATTGATCCCAAGAGCCTGTCCATTGCCATCGCCAATGCCAAGAAGGCAGGGGTCAGCAAGTACATCGACTTCCGGGAGGCAGATGCCACCAAGCAGAGTCTGCCCTGTGACAGCGGTGTGATCGTCTGCAATCCCCCTTACGGTGAAAGAATGATGGAACAGCGCTCTGCCCAACAGCTTATGAAGGCCTTTGGCCGACATCTGAAGTTCGCAAACGGTTGGAAGAAATATATCATTTCCTCGGAAGCGGAATTCGAGCATTATTTCGGCAAGGCCGCCACAAAGAAGCGCAAGCTCTATAACGGCAGACTCCAGTGTAACGTGTATATGTATTATTAAGGGGGAAAGGCCATGAAGCATCTGTTCATCATCAATCCCGCCGCAGGAAAGTTCGACCACACGGGAGAATTCACCCAGAGCATCCGTGAGGCCTGCGAGAAGCACTGCCTTGCCTATGAAATTCTGGTTTCCCGTGGGCCGGGAGACTGTACCCGCATCGCCCAGGCCGCCGCAGCCACAGGGGATCCTGTGCGGATCTATGCCTGTGGAGGAGACGGCACCCTGAACGAGGTCGTCAACGGCATTGCCGGCTACAAAAATGCCGCTGTCACCAACTTCCCCGGTGGCTCCGGCAACGACTTCATCCGTATTTTCTCCGACCCCTCCGCTTTCCGTAGCTGTGAGCGATTGCTGGATGCAGAGGTAGCGGAATTCGATTTGATCCGAGTGGCGGATCACTATTCCATCAACATTTGCTCTATGGGTGTGGATGCCCGTATCGGTACCAATATGAGCAAGTATAAGAAGATCCCTCTCCTTTCCGGCCACGGTGCTTATCTTCTGTCTACAGGGGTGCAGGTAGCAAAGGGTCTGTCCCGTCATTATGTGGTAGAGATCGAGGATCAGGTCATTGATAAGGAGCTGACCATGATCTGTGTTGCCAATGCCCGTTGGTACGGTGGCGGTTTCCACCCTGTTCCCGATGCCGCACCGGATGATGGCTTGCTGGATGTGCTTCTGGTAGAAAAGATCACCCGTCTGCAAGCGGCAAGCTTCATCGGCAAATACAAGGCAGGTCTGTACAAGGAGCTTCCCGATCTGGTCAAGGCCTACCGTTGCAAGAAGGTCACGATCCACTGTGACGAAAAAAGCGAGATCAATCTGGACGGAGAGCTCCTAATGGCAAAGGATGCCACCTTCGAGGTACTCCCCAAAGGCATCCGCTTCTTCTATCCCAAGGGTCTTACATACTAAGCACTTATCCCGAACATATCACAGCCGTCGGCGGAAGGATCTGATTGGATCCCTTCCGCCGACGTTTCTGTGCTTTTCCGTAGCTTTGGCTTCCCTTGCCTGTCCCCGATGGGCGTCAAGCCGGCCCTCTTGAAGAGAAAACGGCTCTGCCGCAGAGGAGACTGCGACAGAGCCAAAGCATTTAGATGTATTGCTGCTTGATGACGTCAATGACACCGCGAGTGGTAAGACGGAGGGTGGGAATGACGGGCAGGGACATAAAGGACAGGGTCATGAAGGGGTCGATACCTCTGGAAACGCCCAGACGGAAGGCCTGTTCTTTGGCATTTTCCAGCTTGTCATTGACGGTGACCAAGCTATCGTCGCTCATGAGACCGGCGATCTCCAGAACGACCTCGCCCATCACCTTGCCGTTCTCTACCACGGTGATACCGCCGCAATTTTCCACAATGCGGTTAGCGGCAAAGGCCATATCCTCCTCATTGGTGCCTACCACAATGATGTTGTGAGAGTCGTGGGAAATGGAGGTAGCCACTGCACCGGATCGCAGACCGTAGCCCTGAAGGTAGCCCAGACCGATATGACGGGTATTCTTGTGACGCTCGATGACGGCGATCTTGAGGATATCTCTTTCCGCATCCACACCGCTGGCATAGCCGTTGTCTGTAGAGACGATCTCCCCGGGAACCAAGCCGATGACACCTCTGGGACGAACATCTCGGAAGTCTTCCGCAGACAGGCGTGCCACATGGAAGGTGTTGTGAGCACGCTCTGCAAGGTAACTCTCAATGACGGGGGTCTCGAAGTTCTGAACTTCCCCATTTCTACAGGTGAGGACACCCTTCTTGAAGACCATTTCCACATTGAAGTTCTCAAAATTATCGATCACTGCGAAGTCAGCCAGATAGCCCGGTGCAATAGCGCCACGGTTATTGAGGGCAAAGTAACGGGCAGGATTGTGACAGGCAGTCTTCACCGCAACGATGGGATCTACACCCAGGCCGATAGCCTTCTTGATAATATAGTCAATGTGACCCTTTTCCAGCAGATCGGAGGGGTGCTTGTCATCGGTGCAGAACATGCAACGGTCATAGTAGGGCTGCTTGAGCAGATCCACCAGAGCCTCTAAGTTCCTTGCCGCTGTGCCGTCCCGAACCATGATGAACTGTCCGTTGCGGAGCTTGTTCATGGCATCTTCCATATCGGAGCATTCGTGATCGGAGTAAACACCTGCCGCCACATAGGCCGCCAGATCCTTCCCTGCCAGACCGGGAGCGTGGCCATCGATCTTCTTGTGGTGAGCCTGTGCCGCAACGATCTTGGAGATGACCTCCGTATCGCCGCCGACTACGCCGACAAAATTCATCATCTCTGCCAAGCCCTGCACTCTGCCGTGATCATAGAAGGAGTCGATGGCACGGTAGTCCAAATTGGCACCGCTCTCATCCAGAGGGGTAGCGGGGACACAGCTGGGGAGCATAAAGCGCACGTCAATGGGCAGCCCCTCCGTTGCCTGGAGCATATAGTCGATGCCGTCGGTACCCATGACATTGGTGATCTCATGGGGATCGGTGATGACCGTGGTAGTGCCGTGGGGAATGACAGCCTTGGCAAATTCCTTGGGAGAAACCAGAGAGGATTCCAGATGAATATGGGCGTCAATAAAGCCGGGGCATACGATCTTGCCACTGACGTCGATCTCTACCTCGCCGTCATAGCTGCCCATGCCAACGATCTGTCCCTTGGCAACAGCAATATCGCCCTTGCACAGCTCGTTGGAAAATACGTTGATATAAGTAGCGTTCTTCAGAACCAGATCCGCCTTTTTCCTTCCCGTGGCAACCTCCACGAGATACTGCTTCTTCATCAGCTTCCGCTGTATGCAGGCTGCATAGGTTTCCTTTGCAACAGCCATCTTAGAACCATCCTTTCATTGTTTGTATTTGATTTATGTTACCACAAATTCCCCAAAATTGCCAGATGCCATTTTGTACAAATTTTCACAGGCTTTTTTGGCAATGCCCTCAGAGACTTTTCCTCGGGGCTTGACGGTGAAAGAAAAAACCGATATAATGAGAGAAACGATCCATAAGGAGGATTCTGTATGAATACCCTGTTACATATTTGCTGTGCTCCCTGTGCCAATCAGTGCATCGAGGTCCTGCGGACAGACGGTGTAGCGCTGACAGGCTTTTGGTATAATCCCAATATTCATCCCTTTACGGAGTACCGTGCCAGACGGAACTGTCTTCGGGAATATGCCGCAAGCATTGATCTGAAGCTGTTGGAACGGGATGAGTATGCCCTGCGTCCCTTTGTCCGTGAGGTTGCGGAGGATCTGGGGAATCGCTGTGTGAAGTGCTATGAAATGCGACTCTTCGCCACGGCACAGGCCGCCGCCGAGGGGGGCTTTGACAGCTTCACCTCCTCCCTGTTCATCAGCCCCTATCAGAACCACGAGCTCATGCAGGAGGTCGGAGAGCGAGCCGCCGCAGAATTCGGTGTCAAATTCCTCTACCGTGACTTCCGCCCCTATTTCCGTCAGGGTCAGACCTTCGCCCGTGAGCAGGGCATGTATATCCAGAAATACTGTGGCTGTGTCTTCTCCGAAGAAGAACGCTACCTGAAACCCGGCAAACGCATCCCCTAAAAAATATAGCCGTGCTTTGGGAAGACCCTTATAAAAGATGGCTCTGTGTCTTGTGTAGGACACAGAGCCATCTTGGATTTTGGGGTGGGAGATCAGAGGTGTTCCTCTTTTCCCTCTGTGGGGGTGCGGAGGAAGCCTGCGTAGATGAGCATGGCGGCGACGGTGAAGAACAGAGCCATAAGGTAGGGTTCTTCCCAGAGACTTTCAAAGAAGCTCTGGATCAGCGTACCTATCATAGCTGTCAGCATACCGGCGCAGAGGGGCTTGTAGCTGCTACGGGAGCTTCTGCCGCAAGCACGGGCTCCGTTCCAGAGGAGGCCTCCCAGCATGGTCAGCAAGGCACTGAGTCCCAGATAGCCGCTTTCCGCAAGGGTCTTCACATAATAATTGTCCACGTAGGTATATACGAACTGGAGATTGACCTGATTCTGCATGGCAACGGCTCCGCCGTACATGCCGTAGCCCAGACCGCAGGGCCATACCTGATAGTCAGACAGGTACTTGAAGGCACGGGCCCAACGAACACCGCGACCCCC
>JAFOZC010000121.1 GCA_017391305.1 Oscillospiraceae bacterium
ATCGCTGGGGTCCATAGCATAGAGGACCTTCTCGTCCTTTAACAAAATGCCGCTTCGTTTCTCTGCTTTGCTCCGACCGTCTTGGATCGCCTTGATATCGTCCCTCTGAGTAATAGAAATGCGGTCCACTCTTGCAGGGAAATACATGACCCCTACGGCAATGGGATCGGTGTCCTTCTCCTTTGCGGCATATTTCTTCAGAGCAAAGAGATAAATGAGCATCTGCATTCCCAATCCGTTATACAGCAAACTGTAGTCCATGGTGGTATGACCCGTCTTATAGTCCACTACACGGAAGTAGCACAGATCCCCATCCTGCCATGCATCAACTCGGTCTACCTTACCCTCTAACTGTGCGTAATAGTGATCCCCCTTCACAATAATGGGAGGCAGACCGTCTCTGCCGCCAAATTGCAGTTCGAATTCCTCCGGCTCGAAAGCAGAGACGGAAAGTTCCTCATAGAGCTGTCTGACGACCATACGGACATCTGCAAAATTTCTGCGGAAAAGATATTCCGCACGTTCCGAATACCACAGATCCGACAGCTCCTTATGGGTATACTGCTCCATAATGTGATCTGCAATCTCCAACACCCGTTTCAGAGATACCCGATGGAAGCCTCCTTCGGTCTTCACCTGCCTTGCAGTGTTCTCCAGTACATCGTGGACAAAGGTGCCGTAGATGGAGGAGTCCACCTTGGCAGGCTTCATCTCATCTGCTCGCAGACCGTAACGGAGGAAATATTGGAATTGGCAGGCGGCAAAGCTCTCTAACTTGGTGGAGGACAGATGCATGGTTTTTCCGTACAGCTGTTCCACAGAATCCCGATCCAAGGCAGTGAAGTCATAGGAAGCAGGCTTTGCATACCTTGCCGTATGATCCTTTTCCGAACGGCAGATCAAGGCATCATCATTATCAATATGTAGGGCATTGGGAAAGAGGGCGCTTGCACGGAGGAGGAAATAGGACTGTCTGCCTCGGATAGAGGACAGGTACAGCTCCTTCATCGGAGAGGCCAGAAGGCTGTCCATCATGGCAAGCTCCCGTTCCAGACGTCCCCCTGCCAGAGTAGTGGGAGAGATTTGGATCTCCAATTCGATCAGCTCGGTTCTCTCACGGTCATTCAGTAAGCTCCGTGCATTTCCTACAGAGGGGAATGCTCCCTCGTTGGCGCCCAGAATAAAGAGATAGTCCGTCTCGCAATTTCTCTGGGAGGAAAGAGAGCCGATACTCACACAATCCAGCGTAGCAGGGATCGTACCGATGGTGTACAGACTCACCGCCGTACGGAACAGTAGACAGAAATCCTCCGCTGTGCGGAGGGTATTTCCCAATACACCGTAGATCTGCTCCATAAGTCTGCAAATAATACTGTATACCTGTGCAGACTCCTGGGCTTTTTGCAGTTCTCCCTTTTCGGAGAGCTCCGCCGCTCTGCGGTTAAGCTGTTCGTTGAGCTGAATATCCTCCATAAAGGTATTGAGCCCAAGAATCATCTGAGCCGTGGACTCGGCCTTCAGCAAAGCGCTTCGGAGGCGAAGAAGAGGCCTCATAAGGATCTGTCGGGACTCGTTCAGCTCACGAAGCCTTTGTTCCTTCAGCTCCTCCCGTTCCCCTATGGTTCCTCTGGTACTCATGGTCCAGTTTTCTTCCAATCGGGAACCGTTGATGTCCCACATAAGCATATAGTTTTCCAGCATGTCGCAGGCATCAAAGCTGAGACCTGTAAAGCCGGATTTCATATATCGAACCACAGCCTCCCGATCCCGTGTCAAAGCGGCATCCAGAGCGCCGAGGAGCATGTGTACCACCGGTTGCTTGACAATGGCGGTATCCCCTGCGAAATAGGCCGGGATCCCGGCACGGTGGAAGACGGTCTTGAGATGGGCTTCATAGGCCTCATAGTCAGCACAGGCCAAGGTAATGTCCCGAAAGCGTGCGCCCTGTTGTACTAAGCGCAGTACCTCCCCTGCGACCATACGGCATTCTGCCATAACATTCGCCCCGTCCAGAAAATGTACCGCATTCTTTGACAGCTCCACGGCCTTGCCACTCCGAAACAGATTCCTGCGGAGGAAGGAGAAAGGATCTTCCTCGGTCTGCGGATCATCTTCGGTGACTTTCACCCCGATCCCGCTCTGCTGTCCCATCCTGTACAGACTCCGAGCGGTGTGAGCCGCTGTGGCAAACTGCTGTTTTGTTGTGTACATTTTATCGCAGAGAAGATACAGGAAGACCTCTGCCCCATCCTCCAAAAGCTGACGGATGATCTCCAGCTCCAAGCCGTTGAAATCCGTGAAGCCATAGAAATGGAAGTGCCTCCCTTCGGAGAAGACAGGATTCTCTTCCAGAGACATTAACAGTCGGGAAAGTCTGGTTTCACTGCTTTGTCCCAGATTGGCACAAACGGCGGCATAGCCGTCCAGCAGAAGGGCAAGCTCCTCCATTTTCACCGCAAGGACTCCGGAAAGATCCGGGAGCTTGTTACGCAGGGTATGGGAGCTGACGCAGGCACTTCTCAATTCCTCCAGTGTCTGAGACAGCTGTAGGAGGAAATTGGGCTTCAAGGACTTACTGCCGTAGAGCTTGAGCTTTGTACGTAGCTGTTCCACCGTCAGAGCCATGATGAGAAGTCGACCTGCGGCATCGGTCTCGGTCTCGGCAACACCGCCGAATTCCGAAAATACCCGAACCGCAAGACGGGAGAAGCCAAGTATCTCCGCATAACGGGAGATACTGTCCCCACCGACCTTGCACAAACTCCGTTCCAAGGAATGGGAGAATTGCTCGGGAACAATGATCATCTGTCTTTCATTCAATTGCAGGGCATTTTTGCAAACAGTATCAAACAACTGATCCAGATGCCGATTCCGTTGGGTAGACAAGGATATATGGAGCATAAGAGGGGCCTCCTCACTTTGATCAAATCTGCAAAGCTTCCGAATATACCGCAGAATAATTACCTCAATTATACCCTATGCCACAGATTCTGTCAATACGATGAAGAAAAGAGGGTCGAAAGCCAATCCAACAGCTTAAAGCGTAGCTCATATTTCGGCTCTTGACCTTGGATGAGTCGGATCTCCTCCTCTTCATAGCCACCGAAAGCGGCACAGCTACTTAAGGCTTCTCCCGTGGCCGCCATACACAGAGAGGGGAAAATCACACACCACCAATTCCGCCCCTCCCCTTCTCCGATCACGATCCGCAGTGCATCATAGTCCCCGGCAGGGAGACGGAAGCTGTGATAGCTTCTCATGGGAAAGGTCTCCTTCCTCAAGCTGACGGAGACAGAGGCTTTACAGCCCAATGCTTCCAAGAGCTGCTGTGCGGATCGGCTAAGGTCTGTCTCATGATCCCGTATATAAGTCATAAGCTCCTCTTTCCCATGACAGTCTACAGCGTCCTCTGCCAATCGGGTCAGAATATGGTTTCTAACCCTCAGCTTCAGTAGCTGATCCAAGTCGCTGTCAGATTTTCCGACCACATGCAGACGCAAGGTCTTTTCCGAAATAGACCTCTGAAGCATCAAGCTCTCTCCACCGCAAAGGAGGAAGCCGAAGCATAACACAAGCAGAACCCAAAGGAGAATTTTTCGTAACATAAAAAACACCGTCCATATGTAAGCAGTATGCTTAGAATATGGACAGTGTTTGTCAGAAATATACATCCCAAGAGAAGGTTTCACAATTCTTTCTACAATACACCGTCCATATGCAAAACAGCTTGCAATATGGACGGTGTAAAAGCTTAGATTTATACTGTGGTACAGTAGTAGGAATCGGGATACTCGGAAGCAATGGCACAGTGTGCCTGTTGCGCTTGCCCTTCTGTTTGGAAAATAGCAAAAACTACGCTACCGCTCCCTGTCATTTGTGCGCCGACAGCACCGTGGGACAGAAGAAGCTCCTTGATCCGGCCGATCTCAGGGTAATCCTCCAAAACTGCGTATTCAAAGACATTACAGAGCTGTTCACCCACCTGTACGGGATCTCCGTTCTCAAGGGCCTTTGTCATAGCCTCATGATTCGGCCGCTTGGGGATGGAGCTGTTGTCGATCTTGCGGAACAGCTCCGGAGTGGAGAAGGACAGAGAGGGCTTCACCAATACATAATGTAGCTTTCCCTCTGTTCCGAGAGGTCTCAGCCGTTCTCCCCTGCCCTCTGCGAAGGCAGTTCCCCCAATGACACAGAAGGGAACATCAGAGCCGACCTTTGCACCCATTTGGGCAAGGGCCTCTAAGCTAAAAGGCTTCTCTAAGCAAGGGTTCAGCGCCCGAAGAACTGCGGCGGCATCGGCACTGCCTCCTCCCAGACCTGCCTGAGAGGGGATCTGTTTCCGGATCTCCATGTGCAGACCCTTGGGATCGAAGCCGGTTTCCTGACAGAACAGCTCCGCAGCCTTCCATACAAGATTCCGCCTGTCACAGGGGATCTGAGGATCTGAACAGATCAAAGCCCAGCTTTCTCCTGTGCCAAGGGTCAAGAGGATCTCGTCTTTTAGGCTCACAGCCTGAAAGATACTCTCTAAATCGTGATAGCCGTCAGGCCTTTTGGCAAGGACATCCAGTGTCAGATTGACCTTGGCGTAGGCAGGCTCACGAAGGGTGATCATTTGATCTTTCTGCCTTCCAGATAGTAGCGCTTCTCACGGCTGTGGCCCATAGAGAAGGTCTTACGGGGCAGAATGCCGTCTGCGATGACACCGCGGAACAGCTGGCTCTTTTCCATCGCAGGCAGGAGGAAGCCGATGGCATTGTCCTGATCTGCAAGAGCGATCAGTGCATCATCATCGTGGATATAGTCGATCTCGCCCTCATGCTCCTTGAGATAGTCGTCCAGGAAGCCCTGCAATACACCTACCGCAAGCTGGCTCTTTGCCTGATCCAGAATGACAGTGCCGCTTTCCTTGCCGATGTACCACTTCACAGGGAAGCCCTCTTCTGCGCAGGCCTCCTGCTCCAGAGCGGCCAACAGAGCCTTGGGATCGCACTTGACGATGACACGGTGGATAGGCTCAAAGACCTGAGCTTCGTCATGGATGTTCTCCAGCTCGACCAGTGCAAAGCGAGCGGGATGCATGGACAGATCCATGTCGGGGTTATTGGCCTTCAGTTCTTCATAGCAGGACTTTGCGGTAGCCAGAGAATGGTTGCCGTCGCCTACTGCGAATACCATGGGAACACCCTTCAGATCCTCATACTTCTTGCCTACGGTAGCACTGTACTCGGTCAGACGATCATTGAAGGCCTGTGCTTCCTCTCCCTGTACCAGCCAACCGGCGATGCGGTTGCCGCCTTCCATGAGCTCGAAGTCATAGATCTTCTTGAGCTGATCCTTCTTCTCTCCAATGGGCTCGATGAGAACCTTCTCGTGGTCGTCTGCCAGCATGAGGATGTGGGGCAGCTCAATGGGAGCATCCCGACGGACACGCATACGGGGAGGAATACGCTCCACAACGGTGCGCTCCGTTGCACGGATAGCAGAGGTAGAGCCGGTGGAATAGTCATAGGTATTGAGGTCAACCATACCTACCAGGCCCTTACGGACAGTGCCGTTCTCCAGAGTACGCTCGATATAGACCAGAGCATTCTCAAAGGTGGTGAAAATATGATTCTGCAGATACTCTGCCATGGTCTTGTTGATCAGGGCGGTATGCTCTGCTTCCTTCTCTGTGCCAAGCTCTGCCTCGGGGAGGATCAGATTGATGGTGGAGGGAGCGCCCTCTGCGTTCTTGCGAACACGGTCCCAATAAGCGGGATCGGAGGTAAACTGGTCACAGGCAATGACTGCCCACTTCTCCATAGAATCTACACGGGGGAAGAGAATATCAGCAGGTAAAAATGCATTCATAGTTTATCAAGCCTTTCCAAATAAAATTCATTCATCGTGCAATGCACCATGTTAATTCTATTATACATGATTTTTGTCGTTTTGCATAGAGGTTCGGTCATGACTTTTTTGACAAATTTCCTTTCTATTTTTGCGTATAGTGACCAAAAAAGTAGCTCATACTATGTGCAGAACAGAATTGGAGGTGTTTTGATGGATACCATTGCATTGATCCTGAGTATTGTCGGTTCTCTGAACTGGGGACTGGTGGGGCTGTTTCGGTTCGACCTGGTTGCCTGGCTTCTGGGCGGTCAGACCTCCCTCCTCAGCCGTGCAGTATACACTCTGGTGGGTCTTGCGGGAATCTGGTGTATTTCCCTGCTGTTCCGCAGAAACGCATTGGCAGAACGGGACGATATGTAAAAGAAACAGCCTCTTGACGGTGTAGCTTCGTCAAGAGGCTGTGTTTTATGGGATCAATCGGCTGAGCCAGCTACTGTAGGCAGAGGAGTTGATCATAATGGGGTAGTTGAGAATGATGCAATCGTCTGCCTCCACCCTTGCGGCAAATTCCTTCAAATCCAAAGAAGGTTTGCCGCTTCGATTAAATTCTCGGGGATCGATGCATATAATCTTACTGTAATGGGAGGTAAGCCAGGTAGAGAAGGCATTGCCGTAGGATTCCTTAATTAGAATACAGGTTCTCTCTTCAGCACAGTCTGTCTCCAGAACGGTGATGGGATGATCCCCACCTAAGAAGCAGAGATACTTGTTGCTCCGATTCTCGGAAAGGGGGTAAATCGCTTGGATCTTCCCACCGTAGCCCAAGGAAGCATCCTCATAGTACTTCACAGAGGTTTCCGCCTTGGGGATATAATAGGTCAGGGAGTCGGGATTTTCTTTGAGAATTTCTCTTTGGGGATAGTCAGACAGGAAGCCGTACATAGAGCCTAAGAAGCTGTCATATTCACCGCTACGGAACTCACGGATCAGTACCGGCAGGATACCCATCTCTCTGCACAGAGCGGAATAAGCATAATAAGAGCCTAAATGAGTCCAGTGATGATCTGTACGGAAGTAGAGGTATTTGTCCCTGTTTTCATAGAGAGGGGTGAAGGCATCTACCTTATGTACCCGATCATTCATATGGGAGTAGGCATGGCTGATCATCCTCTGCTGATCGTCCTCCCCGGATCGGAAGGCTTCCGGAGCATACAAACCGGCGGCATTGGGTACGAGAACAGAATAAACCTCTACCCCATCCAAAGCCTCTGCGATGCGATTGACAGAAGTGGCATAGGTCTCGATGACACGATAATTGGCTCCGGGAAGCTCAATGGCACGGTCTCCAAGGAGAAGGATCTGACCCAAGACCTCTACGGGAGGCTCGTCTATGGGCTGTTCCGTAGCCTCTGTGCTTTCCTCTGTGGGGGCAGGAGACTCTGTAGCCTCGGTCTGCTCCTCCTCCACAGGCTCTGTAGAGGAATCGGGCTCTGTAGGCTCTTCGGTCGGCTGCTCCTGAGGCTCTTGCGGCGGCAATGCAGAGCCATGATCCGCCGCATCATTGGTAATGGGCAGGAGAAGCTGTGTCCCACCCTGAGGACGGAAGCCGGTAAACTTATAGAAGCCGTTCATAAAGGTGCTTAATTCCTGCAAGGGCTCCTTCCCCGGAAAATGGGGGCTAATATGCTTTTGAAACTGTAGGGCATATTCCCTTTCCAGCAAGGAATTCACGCCGATGGAGGGAACTCCTGCGGTAAACACTGTGTAGAAGCCTAAACACAGCATCAGAAGCAGAATGGAAAGAGGTATACCGAGATATATTTTTTTCATAAGTAACTCCGTTGATCAGTATCAGAAGGATGCGTACATAGAGGGCTTGGAATTGCCGGACAGGAGGGTGGCGGTACACAGTACCAGCAGTAGGATCAGAACGATCCCGAAGAGGCTTGTAAGCAGGATCTGACCCTTCCCATCCTTCATAGCATCGGTCTTCTCCTTGAGCCATCTGCCCACACAGGGGCCGGGGAAGGCAAGGAGGGTGGATAAAGAGAGCAAAATACCGCTGTTCTTAAGCACAAGCCACGCTCCGCCGGGGGAGGCAGAGCCCTTTACAAAGAGCTTCATGATACTGTAATACAGGGCCGTACCGTCGGGAGCAGCAAAAATCACCCATCCCAGAAGGACGAAAAGCTGTGTCAAAGCCATACGAATGCCACGGGGAATTTTCTGATAATATACTGCGCCGCTTTTCTCCAAAAGCAGGATCAGGAAGAAATACAGTCCCCACAGCAAAAAGGGTAAGGTAAAGCCGTGCCAAAGTCCCGTGAGAAGCCAAACAAGGAAGAGATTTCCCCACTGACGGAAGATGCCCTTGCGATTTCCACCCAGAGGAATGTACACATAGTCCCGGAAGAATAGCCCAAGGCTCATGTGCCACCGTCTCCAGAAGCCGGAAACCGAATCTGCCGTGTAGGGTCTGTCAAAATTCTCACAAAAGCGGAAGCCAAATATGCGGCCTAAACCAATTGTCATATCCGCATATCCGGAGAATTCAAAGTAAATATAGAGCATGAAGGCAAAGGCCCCCACCCAGGCAGAGAGATTGGAGCTTTGCACTGACAGCTGGGCATAGATCTCATAGAGACGGTCTGCCAGAAGAACCTTTTTGGACAGACCCAGCACAAAACGAGCCGTACCGTCAAAAATATCCTTAGGACTGTGTTCTCTCTGTTTCAGCTCTTTCTCTACGGTCTCATAGCGAAGGATAGGCCCCATAAGAAGCTTGGGGAAGAGTGCAACAAAGAGGAGAAAATCAAGGAAGGATTCGGAAGCTGCGGTCTTCTTGCGGAACACATCCACCACATAGGCGATGAGGGAGAAGGTATAGAAGGATAGTCCCAGAGGAACCTCTGTCAGCAGGAGCTTGCACAGCAGAAGAGCCCCCAGATCCACGATCAAGCACAGGTACAGCAGTGCTCTGCGTGAATTGCCCCATAGAGCCACAGAATAGTTCAGCAGAGACAAAACAAGTAGAAGGGGCAAAGCACGCAGATCCCCCAGGGCATAGAACAGCAGGCTCATGACCAGCAGAACACCGTTTCTGCCCCGAGTACCGGGAACAAGATAGTAGATGCTTACGCAAAGGGGAAGAAAAAGAAAAAGAATAAATAAATTGGAAAATTCCATAATTGATCCTCTATTCCAAACAAGTACCAATTAGAATAGCAGATTTCGACAGAATTTTCAATAGTTATTTCTGACTTCTTTTACAACTTCTCCCTGTAATAGGAGCAGGGAGATCAAATTTGGCAAAGCCATAGCGCCGTTAAGGATATCCGCAAGGTAAAATGCACCATCCACCGAGAGGAAAGCCCCGACACTCAGTACAAGGATATAGCCCAAACGGTACAGCTTGAGTCCCTTTCCTCCCGTCAAATATATGAGACAGCGTTCTGCGTAGAAGCACCAACCGATCACTGTTGCAAAGGCGAAAAACACAAGACTCATATTCAGCAGGAATACAGATATTTCCCCCTTCCAGGGCAGACCCACTGTCCATGCAAAGGCAGTCAGCGCCCCACCCTCCAGAGGCATTCGCCATGCCCCCGTAACCACGAGACAAAGTCCTGAAATACTGCAGATCACAAGGGTATCAATGAAGGTGGCGCTCATACTGATAAGTCCCTGTCTCATGGGATCGGTGACATTGGAAGCTCCTGCGGCAATGGCGGCAGTTCCCATTCCTGCCTCATTGGTCAGCACTCCCCTGCTGATGCCCATTCTCATGACCTGTCTCAGACCGATCCCTGCTCCTGCACCCATGATGGCTTTGGGAGAGAAAGCGCCCTTCAGGATCAGCCCGAGAGCAGAGGGAATACCGCCACGGTGACGAAACAACAGTAGCACAGAACACAACAGGAACAGCCCGGACATTAGAGGGACGAGAGTTTGGCACACTGTGCCGATCCGTTTTGCACCGCCGAAAATAACGGCGGCGGCACTGAGACAGATCAGGGCTGTAGCAAGGACTACAGGCAGGGAAAGTCCGACCCACATAGGGGGCGCAGGGAACATTCCGTCGATGGCTTGGGTGATACTACTGATTTGGGTCACAGTTCCCACCCCCAGAAGGCCTGCGGCAAGGGTGATCCCGGCATATAGCTTTCCCACCCACCTTTTCCCAAGTCCCAGCTCCATATAGGAGAAGGGCCCCACAACAGCGGAGCTGGGCGGCGGATTCTTGCCGTAGCGCACTGCCAGAAAGCCCTCTGCGAACTGGGTCGCCATACCGAGAAAGCCTGCGATCAGCATCCAAAATACAGCTCCCGGGCCACCTGCTGAGATAGCAGTGGCAACACCCACAATATTCCCCGTTCCGATGGTTGCCCCAAGGGCAGTACACAGAGCACTGTAGGCAGACAGGCCCTCTTCCCGATCCTTGCGGAAGATGCTCCTCAGACCCTGTCCAAGGCCACGGAGCTGTATCCCCCGAAAGCGGAGGGTGAAAATACCACCGCTTACCAGAAAGAACAGGAGCATAGGTGTGCTCCATATGGATTTCGACAGCAAATCTAAAATGTTTTCCAGATCATTCACCTTCATTCCTGAATTTATTGTAAATATTGGTTTCCAATCATTGCATTTCCGAAAGGATAGAAGTAAAATATACAAAATTCTGAAAGGAGCGGTACTATGCTTAGTCTGCATAACATAACCAAAGACTATGATCTGGGAGATGCCAAGGTTGCGGCACTCCGCGGTATCAGTGTCAATTTCCGCAAGAATGAATTTGTATCCATTCTTGGCCCATCGGGCTGTGGTAAAACCACATTGCTGAACATTATCGGCGGTTTAGATACCTATAGCTCAGGAGATCTGCGGATCAAGGGGGTATCTACCAAGGAATACCGCAACAGAGATTGGGACGCCTACCGCAACCATAGTGTGGGCTTTGTGTTCCAAAGCTATAACCTGATCCCTCACCAAAGTGTTTTAGCCAATGTCGAGCTTGCCCTGACCTTATCCGGTGTTTCACGGAAGGAGCGCAGGGAACGGGCAAGGCAGGTTCTGGAAAAGGTTGGTCTGGGAGATCAGCTTCACAAGCGCCCCAACCAGCTCTCCGGCGGTCAGATGCAGCGGGTGGCCATTGCCCGTGCTCTCATCAACGATCCCACCATTCTATTGGCTGACGAGCCCACAGGCGCTTTGGATTCCGACACCAGTGTACAGGTCATGGAGCTTCTGAAGGAGGTTGCCAAGGATCGGCTGGTCATCATGGTCACTCACAACCCGGAGCTTGCCAAGGAATACTCCACCCGTATCATTCAGCTCTTGGACGGAAGGATCACTCACGACTCCATGCCCTGCACCGATGAGGAGGCACAGAGTCATGGGGAGAAAAAGCAGAAAAAGATATCTATGTCCTTCTTCACCGCTCTGTCTCTGAGCCTGAACAACCTGCTGACCAAGAAGGCACGTACCATCCTCATTTCCTTTGCCGGGTCTATCGGCATTATCGGTATCGCCTTGATCCTGTCTCTGTCCAACGGCGTTCAGCTCCTCATTGACCGTATGGAACGGGAGACCCTTTCCTCTTATCCCCTTGTGCTCGAAAAAACCAGTGTGGATCTCTCCTCTATGATGAATATGGAGTCTGCCCTGAGGGATGAGGTGGATCGGCAAACGGATCGGATCTATTCTGTCAATGTAATGACGGGAATGATGGACTCCATGCTCACAGGCTCCAAGACCAACCATTTATCCGACTTTAAAGAATATTTGGAATCCGGAGAGAGCGGGATCAATGAGCTGGTCAGCGACATTGCCTATTCCTATGACACTCCCCTGAATCTCTATCACATTCGGCAGGACGGAAGCTATGTTCAGACCAACCCCAATCAGCTCATGACGGATCTGGGACTCATGCCGGAGGGAAGCAGTAGCTCTATGATGAGCGCCAATATGAGTCCCAATGTTTGGAACAGACTTTCCTCTAACAAGGAGCTCCTGTCAACACAGTATGATGTAGTTGCCGGACGTATGCCGGAAAGCTATGACGAGGTTGTGCTGTTGGTCAGTCAGGATAACGAGATCACGGATTTTAGCCTCTACTCTCTCGGTCTTATTGACTCCGCTATTTTGAAGGAAAATCTTGCCAAGGCCGCCAGAGGAGAGGAAGCGACCATCGACACCCAGCTTCGGAGCTACAGCTATGAGGAGATCATGGACATCACCTTCAAGCTTCTTGTGAATACAGATGTGTTTGCTAAGGAGAATAACCAATGGGTAGACAAATCTGCTGACGGCGCTTATATGATGTCTGTCCTCACAGGAAGCGAAGACATTCGTGTCGTCGGTATACTCCGACCTGCGGAGGATGCTACCGCAGGAGCGGTCTCCGGTATGATCGGCTATACGGAAGAGCTCATGTCCCACCTGATCCAAAAGGTAAGGGATTCCTCTATTGCAAGAGAGCAAATGGCTTCTCCCGATGTAGACGTGTTCACCGGTCTTCCCTTTGTCACCTCCGATCAGGAAAAGGTCTATACTATGGAAGAGCTACAGGCCTATTGTGCCACCCTACCGGAAGCACAACAGCAGCAGATCGCAGGCTATGTTCAACAGATGATGGCATCTGGCTTGGACGAAACCGCCGCCGCTACCCGTATCATGCATTCTATTGTCAGCGGAGCAGAGGGTGCGAGCTATGAGGGCAATTTACAGAAGCTCGGTGTCTCCGATCCCGATGAGCCCAGCGCCATCAGCCTCTATCCCATTGACTTTGAGGCAAAGGATGAGATTTCTGACCTGATCACCGAGTATAACCGTCTGCAGTCTGAAGAAAAACAGCTGACCTATACAGACTACATCGGTCTCATGATCTCCTCCATTACCACCAT
>JAFOZC010000122.1 GCA_017391305.1 Oscillospiraceae bacterium
GCCAGCTCTCCCGGAGGGAGAGCCAAGGGCTTGGTGGGTGTCGGTGGGCGGTGGGAGAAACGAGGGGGGCGGGGGGTGTCGATGGGAGGGGGGAGGGCAAGGGAGGGGGAGAGGAAAAGCCCTGCTCCGTTTTTGGGGGGAGCAGGGCTTGGGGGCTATGTGGCGGGAGTGGTGGTGGGGGAAGGCTCTGGGGTGGGGGTGGTGGGGAGGGGGATGAGGGCGGTTTCCTCGGGGGGGATGGTTGCGTTGGTGACGGTTGGGGAGGGTTGGACTCCCGATTGGTCTCCCGATTGGATTTCTTGGGGTTTGGTCTTGCAGGCGGAAAGGGTCAGGAGGAGGGACAGAAGAGAAAGAAGGCAGAGGAATAGGTTTAACTGTTTTCTCATAAGGCGATATCCCCTTTCCTGAGACTTAGCGCTCGTAATCGAACTCGAAGTCGTAGATGCTGACGGTATCGCCGTCTTCTATGCCCATTTCTTCCAGCTTCTCAAAGAGGCCGCTCTTGCGGAGCTGGCGGTCGAAGTACATACGGGACTCATAGTCACCGAAGTTGATGTCATTGATCAGCTGCTGCAGCCATTTGCCGGAAATGACCCAGGTATCGCCGTACTGCTGGATGCTCAGATCATCGGCTTCTCCCGCTTCTGCCAAGGGCTTGACATATTCCGGCTCATAGATCACCACGGGAGGCAGATCCTTGAGCTTCCCTGCTACCACACGCATGAGCTGCTTCGTTCCCTGGGTGGTGGCGGCGGAGATCTCGTAGAAGTCGTAGCCTCTTTCCGTCACATAATTCCGCAGGCGCTCTAAGTTATCACTGCCCTCGGGGATCAGGTCGCACTTATTGGCCGCCACGATCATGGGACGGGAGGCAAGGGTCTCGGAATAATTGGCAAGCTCTGCGTTGATCTTCTCAAAATCCTCTACGGGATCTCGATCCTCACAGCCGCTGACATCCACCACATGGATCATAAGGCGGCAGCGGTCGATATGACGGAGGAAATCGTGGCCCAGACCTGCGCCCTCTGCGGCGCCCTCGATAATGCCGGGGATATCTGCCATGACGAAGGAAACGCCTTCATCCACATAGATGACCCCCAGATTGGGGTACAGGGTGGTGAAGTGGTAATTGGCGATCTTGGGACGGGCATTGGAGGTCACGGAAAGGAGGGTGGACTTGCCCACATTGGGGAAGCCGACCAGACCCACGTCTGCCAGAAGCTTCAGCTCCAAAATGACCTCATGCTCCTCACCGGGAAGGCCTGCCTTGGCAAAACGGGGAACCTGTCTGGTAGGAGTGGCGAAGTGGGAATTGCCCCAGCCGCCTCTGCCACCCTTGCAGAGAATATAATCATCATCGTCGGACATATCCTTGATGACGTCGCTCGTGGCGGCATCACGGATGACGGTGCCACGGGGGATCTGGATGACAAGATCCTCTCCCCTCTTGCCGGAGCGTCTGCCTCCCTGTCCGTCCATGCCGGGAGAGGCGGTATATTTGCGCTTATATCGGAAGTCCATAAGGGTGGACATGTTGTCATTGACACGGAGGACGATATTGCCACCCCTGCCGCCGTCTCCCCCATCGGGGCCGCCGGCTGCTACAAACTTCTCACGGTGGAAGGCAACAGCGCCGTTGCCGCCGTTACCTGCTTTGACATAAATTTTAACCTTATCTACAAACATTTGCACTACCTCCTTAATGAGATACAGGGATCGGCTTTGAAAAAAACCGGAACATATTCCTATGTTCCGGTCTTCTCAAAGATTGATTGGCAAATTACTGTGCAGCGTACACGGAGCACTGCTTGCGATCCTTGCCCTTGCGCTCGAACTTAACGTGACCGTCAATGAGAGCGAAGAGGGTATCGTCAGTGCCGATGCCCACGTTATTGCCGGGATGAATGTGCGTGCCTCTCTGGCGAACCAGGATGTTGCCGGCCAGAACGAACTGACCGTCAGCGCGCTTCACGCCCAGTCTCTTGGACTCGGAGTCACGGCCGTTCTTAGTAGAACCGCCGCCCTTCTTATGTGCGAAGAACTGAAAACCGATTTTCAACATTTGAGTTACACCTCCATAACTTCGATATAATCAGGATAGTCGTCCCGCAAGGAGCACATGGTCAGCATAAAGCCGGTCAGCACTGCCTGTACTGCGTCTTCATCATCGCAGGTTGCGGGAAGGGTCAGGGTGATCCGGGGCTCGTCCTCACGGACCTTGGTATTGGCATGGTTGCCGAGAACATCGTTGATGGTACATTCCGCAAACTGCACTGCTGCAGATACGGCCGCACACACGATATCGCTGCCCTCTTCGCCATAGCCGCTATGCCCGGAAACGGAGAATCCGTTGATTCTGCCGTCTTGATTGAAAATTTCTACCTTCGTCATATTCTGAAAGAATTAGCCGGAGATCTTTTCAATCTGCACCTTGGTATAAGGCTGTCTGTGGCCGCGGATGGACTTGGAGTCCTTCTTGGGGCGGTACTTGAAAACGGTAATCTTCTTGGACTTGCCGTTCTTCAGAACCTTAGCTTCGACAGAAGCGCCCTTGACCACGGGAGCGCCGAACTTGGAGTTCTCGCCGTCCACGATTGCCAGGACCTGATCGAAGGTTACAGTTGCGTCAGCCTCAACGCCCAGCTTTTCGACGAAAATGATGTCGCCTTCCTTGACGCTGTACTGCTTGCCACCGGTAACGATAACTGCCTGCATAGTTGTATTGCACCTACCTTTTTTGTAGTCTCGCTCTTGAGGTGGGAGATGCTCCACTTATGACCTCTTCAAAGCGGCGGATATATTCTATCACCTGATGGGAGAAATGTCAAATACTTTTTTTGTTTTTTTTCGACTTTTTTTCACAATTTTCCCCGATTCTTTGGGGAAAGAAAGGGATTGCTACAGATTTCTGATATTTTCGGAGATCTCGCTGAGGGCTTCTGCCGCCTCGGTACTGAAATCCCGTAGCTTGGCAAGATCTCCCAGGGACACCATGCCCACCAATCTGCCATTCTCCTGCACCGGGAGTCTGCGGATCTGGCGGCTTGCCATGAGACGGGCGGCGGTATCACAGCTATCCCGACTGTCCACCCAGACGAGCCTTCGGGTCATGATGTCCGAAACCGGAGTATGCTTGGGGTCTTCCCCCGGGGCGATACAGCGCAGGACGATATCTCGGTCTGTCACAATGCCACGGAGCTTCCCCTCCCTGCTGCACACCGGCAGGGCGCCGATGTTATGACGGGAAAGGAGTCTGGCCGCCACGGCGGCACTTTCCTCTCCGGAGATGCTGATGGGCTTGGCTGACATAATCTTTTGTACTTCCATGATGCTTCCTCATTTCCAATCATAATATAATTGGAGTATGGGGGAAAGGGAGGAAATTTATACCTGCCCATGGAGATCATTTGAAATATTCCAGAATGGAAATATTCTCTTGGGGAAGCTTGGACCAAGCAAAGCTGTGGATCAGCTCTTGGGGGGTGATGGGTCCGGGGCTGTCTGTGAGGCCCGCTGCATAGGCCAGAATGCCCGTCAGCTCTTGGGGGCTGTAGCGGAGCAGAAGGGCGGAGAGGTCAAGGTCTGCCTCTCTCTTACTGAGACGTCTTCCGTCCGGGGCGACCAGAAGGGGGACATGGATGAATTTTGGCACGGGGAAGCCCAGCCTCTCATAAAGCCAGATCTGTCTGGGGGTGGAATCCAGAAGGTCTCTGCCTCTGACCACCTCCGTGACCCCTCCCAGAGCATCGTCCACCACCACGGCAAGCTGATAGGCATAGACTCCGTCGGCTCGGCGGAGGATAAAATCTCCGCAGGCTTGGGCAGGGATCTGCTTCTGTAAGCCATAGATGCCGTCTATGAAGGAGATCTCTCTGTGATCCAAGGCCAGACGCCAGGAGGGGGCTCGGCTTTTCTCTGCCCGTTGGGCAGGGCTAAGATGGCGGCAGGTACCTTCGTACAAGAATGTCCCGTCGGAGCTGTGGGGGGCGCGGGCGCTGTGGAGCTCCTTCCGTGTGCAGTAGCAGGGGTAGACCGGGAGCTTGGAGAAATAGGTCTCATAGACCTCTGCCCTGCCGCTTTGCAGGGGCATTTCCTCCTCCCAATCCAAGCCTAAGAGAAGCAGATCCTCCCGTAAGGCATGGATGAATTCCGGCTTGCTCCGTTCGGGGTCTAAATCCTCGATCCGCAGGAGCATTTTTCCCCCTTGGGATCGAACGGAGAGCCAAGCCAGCAAGGCGGTAAAAACATTGCCCAAATGCATCCGTCCGGAGGGGCTGGGAGCGAAGCGTCCGACTGTCATGGTTCTCCTCCTTTAACGGGCAACATCCAGATCATCTAAGGTGACCCGCTTCTCATAGGGGTTGAAATGGCTGTTGATGAGATCCAGAAGCTCTTCATCGGCTTTCACATAAATATAGGTCTTGCCCACGGTGTAGGGCATGGTGTAGCTGTGCATATTCTCCCTGCCGCAGAGGAGGGCAGATTGGGCAAGCCAGAGGAAATTGGCGGTGCTGAGATTCGTCATGGAATGCTCCCTGAGAATCTCCAGAGCTTGAGGAAGCTTGCGGAGATTCCCCACCTTCTGCCACTGGTCGAAGGCACTGAGGAGGAAGTCCCGCTGCACCTTCACTCTGTCCAGATCCTGCATGGCATAGCCCTTGCGGAAGCGCACCAGACCCATAGAAGCATAGCCGTCTAAGTGTTGCATCCCCGGCTCTAAGTGGATAAAGAGATCTTGGGTAATATCTTCGTAATTCATGGCCATAGGAACATCGTAGTCCACTCCGCCGAAGAGATCCACGATCTCCACGAAGCAGTCCAGATCCACCAAAAGATAGCCGTCGGGATAGACCCCCAGGCTGTCACGGATATAGTTGCACAGCCAGCGGATGCCGTTCTCCCCTCCCCCATTGGCGGCAAAAGCCCCGTTGATCTTGTGGGGAGTGTAAGTGGAATTGACCTTGGTATCTCTGGGGATACTCATGAGGCTGACGCTTCCTGCGTTACTGTCTACGTTGACCAGCATCAGGGTATCTGTGTTCAGACCGGATTTGTCCCGTCCCGCAAGGAGGATGGTGGTATTGCCGCTCTTTCTCCCGGGGACATCCTCCATAGGCGCCTCAATATAGAGGTTCAGGGAAAACACGGCTGCGGTCAAAAGAAAGGCAAGGAGGACAAGGAGCAGACCAAAGCCTCCGCCGCCCTTTTTCTTCTTTTTCTTCTTTTTGTTCATCCCGTGAGGGGGATTGGGTCGGGGATTGGGATTGGGTCGGGGATTGGGTCGGGGATGGGGACGGACAGGGCCAATATCGTTCTCATATAATTTATGCTCAAAGCCTCTCTCATAGGGATCTTGGGAGGCAGGATGGCTGTGGGGTCGTTGTCTTTCATTCATATTATCACCTGACTACATTCTACACAATATTACGAAAAAAGTAAATCCCTATTTGCGAAATATGCGGAAATAAATAAATTTCAAAATATGACACTTTTGTTGTTGACAAACGAGGATTTTCCATGTATGCTATAGCAGACACAAGATGTTGTGTTCTTTGCTATGCTGAATACAATATACACTACATATCTGTGCTTGGAGGTTTTCTATGCATATTGGCGGTCTGCAAAAAATGACCTTGCTGGACTTTCCGGGGAAGCTTGCCTGTACGGTGTTTTTACCGGGCTGCAACTTTCGCTGTCCCTTTTGCCATAATTCCTCCCTTCTTCACGGAATTGAGGAACTTTCCGAGGAGAGCTTCTTTGCTTTCCTGAAGAAGCGGCAGGGTCTTTTGGAGGGGGTAGCCATCACCGGCGGAGAGCCCTTACTGCAAAAGAATATTCATTCTTTTATTCAAAGGATCAAGGAGCTTGGCTTCGCCGTGAAGCTGGACACCAACGGAAGCTTCCCGGATAGATTGTCAAAATTGTTACAAAGCGGTCTCATTGACCACGTTGCTATGGATATTAAAAACAGCCCGGAGAAATACCCCCTGACCTGCGGCGGCATGGATGAGCTGGAGCAGGTTCGGGAAAGTGCCGCCCTCCTCATGGCATCGTCGGTTTCCTATGAATTCCGCACCACGGTGGTTGCAGAACTTCATGAAGCAGAGGATTTTCACAAAATAGGCTCTTGGCTCAAGGGCGCTCAGGCCTATTACCTCCAGTGCTTTGAGGATTCAGGAAGCATCCTCTGCCCCGGCCTTCACCCTCCCACAGTGAGTCAGTTAGAGCATTATCGGTCTATCGCCGGTTTATATATTCAAAATACACATCTTAGAGGAATATAAGAACAATAAGGAGAAAAAAATATGTATCAGGTTATTAAGAGAAACGACACGGTTGTGGAATTCGACCTGTCCAAGATCAATGTTGTACTGAAAAAAGCCTTTGATGCTGTGGGTAAGCAGTATCACGATTCCATCATCGATTTCCTTGCCCTGAAGGTTACCGCAGATTTCGAGCCCAAGATCAAGGACGAGAAGATCGCTGTGGAAGACATTCAGGACAGCGTGGAGTCCGTCCTCATCCGTGCAGGCTATGACGATGTGGCAAAGGCCTATATCCTCTACCGCCGCCAGAGAGAGAAGCTCCGCAACATGAAGTCCACCATTTTGGACTATAAGGAGCTGGTGGACAGCTATGTGAATGTACAGGACTGGAGAGTGAAGGAGAATTCCACCGTCACCTATTCCGTAGGCGGTCTGATCCTGTCCAACTCCGGCGCCATTACCGCAAACTACTGGCTCAGCGAGATCTATGATGACGAGATCGCAAACGCTCACCGCAATGCGGATATGCACATCCACGACATGTCCATGCTCACCGGCTACTGCGCCGGTTGGTCTCTGCGTCAGCTCATTGAGGAGGGTCTGGGCGGTGTCACAGGCAAGATCACCTCTGCCCCTGCCAAGCACCTTGCCTCCCTGTGCAACCAGATGGTCAACTTCTTGGGCATCATGCAGAACGAGTGGGCAGGAGCGCAGGCCTTCTCCTCCTTCGATACCTATCTTGCTCCCTTCGTTAAGGTGGACAACCTGAGCTACGATCAGGTGAAGAAGTGTGTGGAATCCTTTATTTACGGTGTCAATACTCCCTCCCGTTGGGGTACTCAGGCTCCCTTCTCCAATATCACTCTGGACTGGACCGTTCCCGAGGATATGGCTGAGCTTCCCGCCATCGTCGGCGGCAAGCCTATGGACTTTAAGTACAAGGATTGCAAGAAGGAAATGGACATGGTCAACCGTGCCTTCATCGAGGTCATGATCGAGGGCGATGCCAACGGCCGCGGCTTCCAGTATCCCATTCCCACTTATTCCATCACCCGCGATTTCGATTGGAGTGAAACCGAGAACAACAAGCTGCTGTTCGAAATGACTGCCAAGTAC
>JAFOZC010000123.1 GCA_017391305.1 Oscillospiraceae bacterium
GTGTGGAAACTTCAAGCAGTTCGGCAAACCGGAAATTTTGAATGAAAGCGAAAAAGGTGAGGCTGTCTCAAAATGAATCATTTTGAGACAGCCTCTCTCCAACGAATATAGAGATCGTCAATAATTTACACGGTGAATCATGGCTGTTTCCTGCAAATACAGCATAAAAAGCAGTTTTTACGGCTTACCACAGCGCAGAGTTGTTTCTTTCAAAGGAAGTTCATCCGTCGGAAGCCCCTGCTTCTTCTCTATATTTGCGAGATCAGAAAGAAGAAAGATATGCTTCAGCATCAAAGGGATCTAAGGGGGCATCCTTCCTTAAATAGAGGGGATGGTGGGGGTGACCCTTAGATTTGGAACGGGCGCCGGCGGTGAACCAGCGTGTGCCGTAGGCTTTGCCGATTTGGATCATGTCCAAGACGCAATCCTTCAGGTAATCCCGTTTCTCGATGATGGTACCCCAGGCGGCCCAAACCGCAGGGGCTTCTTCGGACAGGGAGAGGATGTATTCAAAGGCCTTCATATTCTCCCGATGCATGTGGGGATTCAGCTCTCTCTCCATATCATCGGGACGGGTGGCACGCTGGGCATAGACGTTGAACATGATGAAGCTGTCATAGCCGTTGCCCAGGGCGATACGCTCCACACTTTTCAGGGTGTTGTCCAGATCGTCGGGAGCGGCAGTGGAGGGATTGATGCCGATGCAGATCAGGGGACGGACACCTCTTGTTCCCAGAATATAACGGTACTCAGAGTAAAAATCCGGGATGTAGATCCACTTCTCCCGATCATAGCCGCCTTCCCCGGAGGGCTTGAGGGCATCGGAAAAGCTCAGAACGGCAATGTTCTTTGTTTCTGTAGAGGGAATATGCATGCTTATCTCCTTTGTGGGCATCAGCAGTGGAGCTCACACTTACTGCCCTTGTCGGTTTTGGTAATTTGGATCTTGGCGGGGATATGCTCTGCCAGCAGCTCCACATGGGAGATAATGCCCACAGTGCCGGAGCTACTTTGGATGGTTTGCAGAACCTCCAGAGCATCCTGTATGGAATTGCGGTCAAGAGAGCCAAAGCCCTCGTCAATGAACATGGCTTCCAACCGCACACCGTGCCCCTGAGCCTGTACCACGGCAGACAGGCCGATGGCGAGGCAGAGCGCTACCAGGAATTTTTCGCCGCCGGAAAGAGTAGTGACACTGCGGCGCCGATTGTCGGTATTGCTGTAGACCTCCAATTCCAGCCCCTTCTTGTGGGCGGAGCCGCTGGATTCATCGGTGCGGTAAAGCTGATACCGTCCGCCGTAGACCTTTTTCAGCACCTGATTGGCGGCGGCGGTAATGGCGGTGAGCATAACGCCCAGAACATAGCGCTGGAGGCTGATGCCGGTATCTCCCCGGAGCCGCTTGGCAAAGACCAGCATTTCATCGGTCTCTATGCGCCGCTTGCTGTAGTCGGCATAGGCAAGGGTCAGCTTTCCGTGCTCCTCCTCCATGCGTCGGAGTTCCCGTTTGTCTAACTCCCGATCGGTGTGGAGCTTGCGGTATGTTTCCTGCGCTTCCTTCAGCCGCTTGTCACAGCCCTCCGGATCCGGCTGCTGCCGACCCTCCAATGCGGTACAGATCTCTTGGTACTCCTGCTGAGCCCGTTCCAGATCTGTGCGGAAACGGATCAGTTTTTCTTTCTTTCGGTTCCGTTCCCCTGCTTCCATACAGGCCTTCTGATACAGGCTGTCATCTTCGAAGCCGGCAGTATTGCGTTCCTGCTCCCAACGATTCCTGCAATCGCCGCATTCCGATTCTGCTTCCAAGGAAAGACGCTGTGCCTCCTTGAGGCCGTCTTGTTGGGCAAGGAGGGCAGCTCGGGCATCGGTGAGGGTCTGCTGTAAGATCCCGTCCTTCCGACGAAAGGCTTCTGTTTCGGCGGTAAGGCTTTGGATCTGCTTTTCCAAATCTGCGGCGGTGGAGATGCCGGTCACGCACTGCGCCAAAGTCTGCTCATAGACAAGCAGGGCGGCGGCCTCCTCCTGTCGGGCTTGGGCAAGCTCCTCCTGCGCCTTCCGCTGCTGTCCCTCGACCTTGGATTTTCGGTCACGGGCGGCTTTTTCTATGTCTATGGCCCTCTTTAACAGCTCGTTGCAGGCATCCAACTCCCCTTCGGTAACGGAATCCTCGCCGGCTGTGGCAGGGGAAGGGTGCATGGGGCTTCCGCATACGGGACAGGGAATGCCCTCTTCCAATTTCTGTGCCAGAATATAGCCGATACCCTTCAGGTACTGTTTCTGGGTCTGCTCCTGCTTTTCGCGGGCGGCATCCAGATCGGAAACGGACTTTTCCCAATGGGTACAGGCAGAGGCGAAGAGCTTCTCGGCTTCTTCTGCGGCTTTTTCTGTGACAGAAAGAGCCCTTTGTGCCTCGCGGACGGTCTGTTCCTTTTCTGTCAGGGTGCTGTAGAGGGATCGCTTGCTCTCATAGAGCAGGAGTGTCTGGGTCTGCTCTCTGTGCAAAGGACGTCGGGCTTCCTGCTCGGCTTGCTGCTGTTCGGCGGAGCTTAAGTCCTTTTGCTTCTGTGCCAGATTCTTTTCGGCAGTTTTCAGGGCCTTTTGGGCTTTTTCCAGCCTTAACAGGGATTCTCTGTAGTCCCGGAAGAGGGGAGTCAGAGTTTCTGCAAGCTCTGCCAGCTCCAGAGCTTGGGCATCCTGCCGGAAGTCCGCTTCGGAGGCCAGCAAGGCCTTTAAGACCTTCTCCCGTTGGGCGCGCAGTTCAAAATCCCGATTTTCCAACAATGCCTTGTCCCGTAGCTCGGTTTGCAGCTTTACGGCGGAATCTGCCTCCGTCAGCGCCTTTTCGCTCTCTTCCAGCTTGCAGGAAAGGCTGTGGGCTTTTGCCTGTAGCTCGTCGGTGGTCTTGCAGTCGTAGTGTAGCAAACGGGCGGATAGCTGTTCCTGCTCCTGCTTCAGCTTCTTGTCAGCGGCATCGGCTTCTTCGTAGAGGGCCTTGGCAAGCCTTTGCCACCGCTGGGCATGGAAAAGGGAGACCAGGATGGTTTCCTTTTCTGCGGAATCCGATACCAACAGCTTCTCAAACTGTCCTTGAGGCAGAATGATGACCTGTCGGAACTGCTCATAGGTCAGACCGATCAGCTCTGTGGCCTTGTTGTTCAGGAAGGTGGCGGTGTCCTTGGCATCGGCAAGTGGAACGAAGTCTCCGTCTAAAAGGATCTGGCACTCATAGGTGGTATTGAAATCTGCCTGCGTAGAGCCTTTCTTATCCTCGGCCTTCCGCTTCTTTCTGGGTTTCAAGGAACGGAAGAAGCGGTAGCGGCGCTGATTACATTCAAAAATAAATTCCACAAAGGTTTCCTGCTCCGGCAGGGCCTGCTTGCATCGCATGACCGGCATGTCCCCACGGAGACCGCCGCTGGATTTGCCGTACAGGGCATAGCACATGGCATCTAAAATGGTGGTTTTGCCGGAGCCGGTCTCGCCGCAGATGAGGAAGAGCCCCTTTTGCTCCAATTGGGTAAAATCCACCTCCTGCCGCTCTACATAAGGGCCGAAGCACTGAAATTGTACAGAAATCGGTTTCATCCCAGATCGGCCTCCTTATCGCATTTTTCCAAAGCTCTGCGGAACAGCTCGATCTGTCCCTTGGTGGGAGGGCTTTGGTGGCATTCTTCCATGAATTTGCACATGATATCGGTTTCGTCCAGCTCACGGATATCCTCTAAGGACAGGGTCGAACCTTCGGTACTGCCGCCGAGGCCCAAGCCGGACAGCTCCAGCAAATAGGGGAAACGCTCTTTCAGCTCTGCGTGGAGCTCCAGACCTGCGTATCGGTCGGTAAGCTCCAGACGGAGGTAGCAATCCTTCAGATCCTCCCGTTCTGTCAGCTCCTCGTAGCTGCCTTTGACGGTCTTTCGGTCACGGAGCAGAGGCAGGGGGACGAAGCGCTGTTCCATAGTGTCTGTGTCAATGAGAACCACACCCTTCTCCTGGGTCTCTTCACTGCCAAAAGAATATTTGATGGGCGTACCGCAGTAGCGGATGTGGGGAGCAATGACTTGGGGCTTGTGGATATGCCCCAGAGCCACGTAATCGAAGCCCTCGAATACGTCCTTGGATATGGCTGTGGCAAAGCCCAGCTTGGCACTGCGGTCAGAATCGGACAGCTCTGCATGGATGATAAAGGAGTGACTGAGGATGATGTTCCGCCGATTGGGATCCATGCTTTCCCGAATGCGGTCGCAGATCAGCTTGGCGGCATCCTCTGTGGATCGGATCTCTTCCTTCCGCTCCGGGAACAGGGCGATGACCTCATCACGCAGGAAGAAGGGCAGGGGATACACCGCCACCCGTCCTTCGTCCAGAAGAATAGGATCAGGCTCTCTCGTCAGAGAACCGGTAACATACATCCCGGCGGCCTTCAATAGCTCATGGCAGGCGGAAAGTCTGGCGGCACTGTCGTGGTTGCCTGCAATGACGATAAATGTTACCCCCAGCTCCGCGCAGAGGGTGGTTGCGGCATCGTTAAAGAGTCGGATGGCATTGGCATTGGTCACACTGCTGTCATAAATGTCCCCTGCACAGAGGACAGCCTCTACCCCCTCCCGACGGATCAGGTCATAGAGCTGCTGCAAAAAATATCGCTGGCATTCTTCATAGCTTTCCGTGCCCACAGGCATACCGAAGTGCCAGTCTGAGGTATGGATCAGTTTCATGATACGTTCTCCTTATATGA
>JAFOZC010000124.1 GCA_017391305.1 Oscillospiraceae bacterium
CTCTGTCATGGCGCTGCTTGCCAGAGCATCGGTGCGATACTTCTTATAGGACTGTGCCGTTGCGCCGTAGCGGAGCAGGTCAGCACACAGACCCTTCAGGGATGCGGAAGCGGCACTCTTGTTCAGCTGAGAATAGGCATAGGTAGCTACGCTGTAGGTGTCTACATTGGACTTGTATGCCACGCCGTTCCTTGTGCCGTAGAAGGTGGCACGGATGCTGTCGTTCATCATGGTGGCGTTCAGACCGGTGAAGGTGAAGTAATAGTAATTGCCGGTGAGCACAGGAGCAACCTTGACGGTTTGCGTTCCGGTAACGGTGTTGCCGGAATAGGTGTCCAGCTCAAACTCCACATATGCATTAGTCATGTCGTAGCCTGCAAGGAGAGACTTTGCAATGGCGAAGTTAGCGGAAATGTCACTTGCCAGATTCAGGGTGTGGTTGAACTTGATAGCAGAGTCTAACTGTGCAACCTGCTTTGCACCGCAGTTACAGATACCGTTTACATAGGTGTGAGGAATCACGGTTCCCTCGGTTGCGGTACAATTCATGCAGTGTTTGGGATCGGTACAGGTAGCCTCGATCCATTCGTGACCAAGAGCAGAGCCTTCGGTAGCACCACAGGTGGTACAGGTCTTGGGGGTGTCACAGTGTGCAGCTTTCCAACTGTGACCCAAAGCGTAGCCCTTGTACATGCCACAGCCGGAGCACTGTGCGGGAGTCTCACAGGTTGCGGGGATGGAGTAGTCGTGATCCCCTGCTACACCTCTGGTAGTTCCGCAGTCGGCACAGGTCTCGGGAGTAACACAGTTTGCAGCAAGCCAATTGTGGTTCTCTACCAAGACAATATTGTGGTTGTTGACTCCGGCACCGACGGTAAGGGTTGCGGAGTAAACCTGACAGCAAGCCTTGGTCGCCTTGATGGTATACTGTCCTGCTTCAATGCCGGTGAAGGAGTAGGAAGCCATGTTGCCCGTTGCGGTCATGGTCTTGACAGGCTCGGATTCCCCTGCCTTGAAGAGCTCTACGGTGAGAGTATCATCTTCCTTGCCGTGGGCATTGACAGTACCGCAAAGAGTGGGGGCAGCATTATCGGTGACTTCGACACCAAATCGGTAGGTGGAAGAGGTCTTCGACGTAGTACCGTCGCTCAGTGTAATAGTATTGGTAATAGATAAGCTGAAGTAGTAGACGCCCGGTTCGGTGGGAGCTGTCCAAGTATAGGTAGAATCGGTTCCTAACTTTTGAATTTGAGAAGATGATACAAATCCGGTGGGAGTTGTGCCGGAGGTTCCCCACTCGTAGGTGATTTCACCTTCTACGCCCATTCGTACTCTGAGCAAGCTGTCGTCATCAGCGCGAACATCATAGATACCAAGGACATGACCGTTCCAAGTAATATACTTATATGCATCGGGAATGGCGACATATGTTGCATACATATCGAACTTAGCACCGGGATTTACACTAAACACTGCATAGTTATGGGTAGCATTCAACATACTGGATGCGGAAGAAAGGCTGTTGGAAGTGCCGGACTTTGCCATAATTTCTTCCAATGTCTTTTGTCTGCCGTTGACACCGGGAACGAGCCTTGCAGGAGCAATATACAGATCCATATTCCGTACGATCTTCAAGGTAACAAAGAGTTCGACGGAATCGCCGTACTTATCGCTGACGGTACACTTATAGGTATGGGTTCCTACGTGGCCGGAGGTATTGTTGATATGATAATCCCAGAAATAATCACTGCTACTGTTGTAAGGAGCTCCTGAGCTTACAGGTTCCCAACCATACTTGACACCATCACCGTTGGCAATGACCTTCAGAACAGCCTTAGTGCCTTCGGCTACGGTAACAGTCTCCTGATCTACTGCGGCGGTCAGTTTGGTTCGTGCGGTGAAGTCCATGGTGTATTCGAACTTGCTGAGCTTCTGCGTATAGTTGCCGTTAATGTAGAGTCTGTGACCGTCGGAGAAGGCATAGTTGGTGCCGGGATAGATCCAAACATAATAGCGGTAGTCCTTGCCGGGCTCGAAGTGTTCGTTGAGATCCATGGGGCGGAGAGTTCCGTCAGAGAGGATCTCAGACCAGCTATCATAGTGAATATAAGCGGCATCCCCTGCTATGGTAGCGGACAGGCTTGTAGCAGTGTCGGTATTATAGGGTGCAGACATCTCCATATCTGTACGCTCTGCGTAGGAGCCGATGGGAACCACATGGGAAGCGATGGTCTGGAGGTTATCGTACAGATGGGGATATCTGACATTAACAGCTACGACCTTGACCTGCAGGTACTTACCCTGTCCTGCATATTCTTCGGGAATGTACAGGGAGTCAGAGTTGCCCCAGAAGGTATAGTTGTTTGCCATGTAGAGATCGTCATTCTGATCCTTCCGCATGCCGGGATCATCGGGACAGGTCTCGTAGGTGTACATGTGGAGCATTTCTCCGGTCCACAGTCTGCTGTTGGTGGGCAAGCCGTTGGGACCGTAATCGTACATAGTAGCCTCGGCACTGTTGGGATCTACGGTGTTGGCATAGAGCTCGCCGTTGATACCCACGCCGCTACCGTCATTCTTCAGGATGAAGTTACGGGGCTTGTGGTTCTTCTTGCCGCCGGCGGAGTTCTGGGCTACCCAGACATTATCCGTACCGCCGATCAAGGTGGGAGATTCGTCATCGGGGCTATCTAAGAGATACCACTGATAGTAGATGTCGAAGACACGGACACCCTGCCAGTCCACCAGTGCGGTCTGACCGTTGACTAGCTCTACTTTAGCGTAGTCTCCTGCCTTAACGCCGCCTCTAAACTGCAGAGGAGTCCAGTCGGGAACTCTGCCGATAACGGTGGTGGTGTTGCCGTTGTTGGTGTTCTCGTGAGTGCCTTCCTTATACTCGTTGACGGAGACACAGCGGAAGAGGATGGAGGACTGGGAACGGGCAGTATTCAGCTTGCCCAGATACTTGACCTCGCCGTCATACTGGGTACCCATGTAGCCGAAGCCGATCTGCTCCTCTACGGTGAATACCACGCGGTACATTTCGCCGGAACTGAAGCCGGTCCAGTTCTCTTCGGGGTGCTTCTCTGCCATGGCCTTGCGGATCTGCTCCTC
>JAFOZC010000125.1 GCA_017391305.1 Oscillospiraceae bacterium
CCGACACCTACGGAGAATACGACAATATTAAGGTGGTGGCAGACCGCACAGGCTGGGAATCCACGGACTCCATGATTTTCATGAATGCCAAAATCGGCGGCAATCACGCCCACCGAGATGCCAATGCCCTGCTGTTCTACTATGGCGGCCGTTCCCTGCTGACCGACACAGGCATGACCTCCTATGACTCTGCCCACGCCCACTACAGCTTCCAGAATTCCAAGACCAAGTCCCACAACACCATCGAAATCGACGGAACTGCCCAGACCTGGACACAGAATCTGTCCGATTCCGCCTCCAAGGGCAATATTGACATGGTCTCCAACGCAGGTGTGACCAACATCCGTGCCTGGACCAAGGCTACCACCAATTTCACCCACTACCGCAACGTATCCTATATTAAGGGTTTAGGCTCTTTCTTGGTGGTGACGGATAAGGTCGTTCCCTCGGGCACCTCCTCCCACACCTACCGCCAGAACTGGCACTGCGCTCCCTATTCCAACCCCTCTATTGCAAGCGATGTCCACGACAGCGGAAAAACCGCCTATTCCTCCGGCTCTAACCTGATCATCGCCCAGGCCTATAACATCCACAACACTGCCCTGAACACAGAGATCACCGCCACCCTGCAGACAGGCTACGACTCCTCCGCCCCCTCTACCACCACCAAGTACTTCGAGTACAAGCAGAGCAAGAGCGGTGTTGCCACCTATCAGACCGTCC
This sequence comes from Oscillospiraceae bacterium, assembly GCA_017391305.1. Taxonomy (GTDB): domain Bacteria; phylum Bacillota; class Clostridia; order Oscillospirales; family Oscillospiraceae; genus JAZOXB01. The sequence continues at coordinate 724 of JAFOZC010000125.1, forward strand.
TGTACCCCGTCCCCGCAGGAGCAACGGCTACGGTAACTCCCCTGAAGCTGAGCATGGTCAACACCGGAGACGATCTGGCTCTGGCCTCCCGTATTGCCATCGAGGACAGCTCCAAGCCTAACCTGAAGGTGCTGTATCACTACAATTCCTTTGAATCCACTCCCCTGACCCGAGAGTTTGGCGGTCACACCACCGATGCAAGCACCGCCATGTTAGGTCTGAATCTGCCCTCCAACGGCAAGACCATTTTCGTATCCATTGCCAACGGCTCTGCGCTGTATACCTCTGCCTATCAGCTACTGAAGGTTTCTGCCAAGGTCACAGATCTGTCTGTCCGTCTGGACGGCACGACCATGATCATGGAAAGCTCCGATCCCAACATCGGCTTCCGCACCATTCGCTCCAACCTCAGCGGTCAGACCGTGAAGAAGGTCACCCTGAACGGCAAGGAGGTGGCCTTCCGTCAGGAGGCAGACGGTACGGTCACCGTAGGCAATCTGTACTTCCTGACCAACTTCGACAAGGCAGATCCGCTGGCACAGACCTCCGACTGGACCGGAAACCGTACCACAGCTTCCGTGGACAACAGCACAGGGCTTCTGACCGGCAGCTTCAGTGATAAAGATCCCTATGTATCCTCCAAGGCAGTGCTTTCCTACCCCGTGGCCCAGGGAGACATTGTGGAGATCCGCATCAAGAACAGCATCAGCTCCGGCAGCTACAGCGCTCTGCAGGTCTTCTATGCCACCAAGGAGCATGTGAATTATACCGAGGACAAGTCCTGTCGGGACAACCGCAGCAGCTATCCCGCAAATGACTTTGTCGTTGCCCGTATGAACCTCCCCGCCGCCGCAGTGGGACAGCTCCTCACCTCCATCCGTATCGATCCCATTAACTCCAGCGCCACCGATCCGGCACAAGGCAGCTTCGCCATTGATTATATCTACATCGGCCCTGCCGATCTGTCCCCCTCCGCCCGGAGTACAAGCTATACCGTCAGCTTCTGTCGGCCTGACGGAAGCGTCCTGCAAACCGTCACCGTAAAGGAGGGTGCTGCCGCAAGCTATACGGGAGCGACCCCCACCAAGGCCTATGACGACAGCAAGCACTATAGCTTCTCCGGCTGGGTAGACGGAAGCGGAAAGACCGCCGTTCTCAGCAATATCACCGCAGATCTCAAGGTCTATGCCTCCTTCACAGGGGCTTCCCACAGCTATACCGAGAAGGTCACTACCGCTCCCACCTGCACAGCCAAGGGAACTAAGACCTTCACCTGCACCTGTGGCAGAAGCTACACCGAAGCCATCGCCGCCACAGGTCACAGCTATGACGAGGGCAAGATCACCACTGCTCCCACCCTGAGCAAGACAGGTCTGCGCACCTATACCTGTCGGAACGACAGCAGTCACAGCTATACCGAGACCCTTGCCCTCCTCCCCGAAGGCCTGTACTTCGGCTTTGACGGAAAGGTCGGTGCATACGACAATTATGCCTACGGCTTCGTGAACTTCGACAGCTCGGAGAACTGGTACTATTATAAGGATGTCAATGTCTCCGCCCTCCACATCACCCCCGCTCAGGGTACTATGACCGTCACCGCCGTAGGACAGCCGGCAGACACCGTCTACCCCTGCATCTACTTCGATACCTTCATTGGAAGCAACTACCACACTTATCCCCTGAATTTTGATCCTGCCAAGGCAGAGGTCTATCAGCTCCGCTTCCGATTAGAGGGCTTTACCGCAGGCAGCTATCGGAACGAAAGCGGAAACACCGTCTCCGTTGCCCCCTATGTGATCCTCCAGTATTTTGTCAATGGAACAAATTCCGCCGCCACCGCCACAGAAAGTGTGAAGATCCCTGGGGAGGAGCTGAACAGCGGCAAGCTCCTCACCCTTACCGCCAAGATCAATGATACCTTCCGTGGCTACGGTGACATTGACAAGATCCGTGTGTTCTTCGGTGGCATAGAGAGTCTGACTCCCGATGCACCGGGCAAGATCACACTGGACTACGTCTATGTAGGGCCGGAAAGCAGCCAGCCCACCGCCAATTACACCGTCACCTTCCAAAACTATGACGGAACTGTTCTGGAAAGCAAAACCGTAGCCGAAGGGGCCACCGTGACCTATACCGGCAAAGCCCCCAGCAAAGCCCCCGACGGTAGCAATCACTACAGCTTCAAGGGTTGGGACAAAGCTCTGACAAACATCACTGCCGACACTGTCCTCATCGCACAGTTTACTGCCGAAGCCCACAAGGCTGTCACAGACAAGGGCTACGGCGCTACCTGTCAGGCAGAGGGTCTGTCCGACGGCTCTCACTGCGGTAGCTGTGGCTATGTTCTGACAGCGCAGGTGGTACTGCCGATCACAGACCACGCTCCCGTTACCATTCCCGGCACTCCTCCCGGCTGTCTGACCTCCGGCCTCAGCGACGGCTCTAAGTGCGGCTACTGCGATCTTATTCTCAAGGAACAGCAGGTCGTTCCCCGTCTGGGTCACAGCTACACCTATGAGGATCTGGGAGACAGCCACAAAGGAAGCTGTACCCTCTGCGAAAAAACCGTAGAGGAAGCCCACAGCTATACAAACGGCACTTGTATTTGCGGCGCTGCGGAGCATACCGAGCCTACCGTAGACAGCAGTATTCTCATGAACCATACCCTGAATTTGGCAAGCGATATTTCCATCAACTTCGCAGTCAAGGTAGATTTGCTCAAAGATTATGTAAACCACTATCTGATTTGTGAAATTCCTGTCTATGAGGGAAACACCCTGATCGGCAGTCGCAGTGTCACCGTAGAACCCCGTTTGCAGGGCAGCTATTATTACTACACCTTAGAGGGCATGACCGCCGTACAGATCGGAGATCGGGTAGAAGCCACGCTTTATATGGAAAAGGGCGGAAGACAGTACCTCTCCGAAACAGACCTGTACAGTGTTTCCGACTACGCCTATTCTCAGCTGAACAAGGCCAATGCCACAGACAGCCTGAAGACCCTCTGTGCAGACCTGCTCCGCTACGGTGCAAGCGCCCAGAGCTACAAGGGCTACCGCACAGACAGCCTCTGCGACAGCGCCATGACCCTGACCCACAGGAGCTATCTGACCAATTTGGACACCGTGACCTTCGGTAGCCACAACGAGGAATCCGGGGACTTCAATGCCCCCGCCATCGTCTGGGTAGGCAAGGCTCTGGATCTGAACAGCAAGGTCACTCTCCGCTTCGTCTGCAACACCTCCGCCTATAAGGGCGATCCCAAGAATCTGACCTTAGAGGTCTGCTACACCGACATTCAGGGCAAGGCCTGCAGAACAGTGGTCACCGATCCCGTTCCCTACGGCACAGGCCCACAGCAGTATGCCTTCAGCTTCGACGGTCTCTTGGCCGCAGAGCTCCGCAGTGTCCTCAGTGTCACCGTCTGCGAGGGAGACATGCCCCTGTCCAATTCCCTCTGCTACAGTGCAGACACCTACGGCAACAACAAAACAGGCCCCCTTCTGACCCTCTGCCAAGCCCTCTTCGCCTACTCCGACAGCGCCAAAGCCTACTTCGTCGGTTAAACCCCCAAAAAACCCCCGAAGGGCCTGCCAAACTCCCGGCAGGCCCTTCCCCTATTCCTCCAAAACAGAACCACTGCACCCTTGGCTCTCCCTCCGGGAGAGCTGGCGCAAAGCGCCTGAGAGGGCTCACCGCACCGATTCTACCGACAAGCTACCCTCAGATCCACTGCACCGATTCCTTATACGAAACTGCATTCCTCCACGAACTGTCTGCACATCCCTCTCCCCCTCCCTTCGGGAGGTACCTCTCC
>JAFOZC010000126.1 GCA_017391305.1 Oscillospiraceae bacterium
GAGGGCTGACGCAGGCAGCCGCCGACATTCTTGCCCAGCTTGCCCAGGCCCTGGATCAGACCCAGAGAAGTGGTGGACTTACCCTCGCCCAGGGGGGTGGGGGTGATAGCAGTGACCTCGATGAACTTGCCGTCGGGCTTATCCTTCAGACGGTTCATGATCTTGATGAAGTCCAGCTTGGGGGTCTTGCCGTAGGGGATGATCTCCTCGGGGAGCAGGCCCAGCTTCTCACGGAACACTTCAAAGGGAGGCAGAGTCTTCTCTGCTTCTTCTGCGATCTGCCAATCCTTGTAGACAGTGGGGTCCAGGGTGACGCGACCGGTCTCAGGGTCGATGTACTTGCCGTTTACGAATTCGATTGCCATGTGGTAATCCTCCTTATTAAATAGGTCAATTTTTATTATAGCACTGTGGTAAATTTTTGTCAATCCATATTACATCATTTCGGAGCTTTTCTGCCCTCTTGGATCGTTCTCCCATATTATAGCGCAGAAAATAAAAAAATCAATCTGTTATCCATAGTTTATTTATAGTTTTAAACTATAGGTTTCCTCAAACAACGACCGTACCCCATAAAGACGCTTCTGTCCTCATGGGGTACGGTCGTTGTTTATGGATGGGCATTGGGGAAAGCGGTCACATTTTGCTCTTAACTGCGCCGATGAGGAGGTCTCCGGCTACCACACGGTCTTCGGCAGAGAAGCCGGTGACGAAGTTATCGGTATACAGTAGCTGTGCATTGGGAGGGAATTCGTCATCCCCTTCCCACACCAGCAGGCGCAGGCGGTAGTTGTCCGTCAGCTCGAACTCGTAGCCTGCATCTCCGTGGGACAGGGGCAGTCCCCCCAGAGCCTCTGCCGCCTTGCGGAATTTGTCGATCCGTGTGCCGAAGGTAAAGGCAGCACGGGTCAGAACTCTGCCGGTAAAGGGCTGAATATACAGCTCACCCCAAGGCATCTCTCGGAAGGTCTTATAGTCTGTGGAGACAGCCCCCTTCTTCCCTTCCAAAAGGAATCGCAGAAGGAAGGTCTGCAGAGGCAGCGGTGCATTGTCCGGTGTAAGGGTGTACTCGGGGTGAGAAATAGCATACTCTGTCCCCAACAGGGTCAGGGTAAAGGCCTTACCGTCCCACTTCGCCCCGGATCGCAGAGCCATTTCCTCCGGCTCAGCAGCCTGAAATTTTTCACAATAATAGCTGAAAGGAACTTCTTCCTTGTGATTTTCGACTTGCATGTTAATCACTCCATTTCACTTTTCCCTTAAATTATAATATATTTTAAGGGCAAAGTCAATAAGTAATGGGAAGTTGTATTTTGGTTAATCTTAATTTAGTAATATATATCTTACTAAATATTGCTTGACTAAAACAGCAGAGGTGTGGTATACTGTATATATCTGAGAAAGGATGTGATCGAATGTTTATCGGCAGAGAACGGGAACGAAAGGCACTTGAAAACCTCTACCGCTCTGACAAGTTTGAATTTGCTGTCATTTACGGCCGCCGTCGGGTAGGAAAAAGTGCATTGATCAATCAGTTCATAGGGAACAGAAAAGCCATATATTTTATGGGAGTCGAAAGCAACGAGAAGCAGAATTTAGAGAACTTCAGCAAAAGCATACTGGAATATAGTAACGGAATAGAAACTGAATCCACATTTCCGTCCTTTCAAGCCGCCTTGGAATATGTGTTCCGATTAGCGGAAAAAGAGAGATTGATCCTTGCTATGGATGAATACCCATATGTGGCTCGGTCTTCTAAAAGCTTGGCGTCGACTCTCCAGCTTTTGATCGACAAATATCACCAAAGCTCTAAGTTGATGCTGATCCTTTGCGGCTCCTCTATGTCTTATATGGAGGATCAGGTTCTTGCATATAAGGCGCCCTTGTACGGCAGGCGGACGGCACAAATGAAAATCATGCCTTTTGACTTTGGAGAAGTATGTCGATATTTCGGTTATATGCCCGGGGAGGACAAGGCTCTTCTTTACGGAATTGTGGGAGGAACGCCCCAATATCTTCTGCAAATGGACAGTGAGAAAACCGTGGAGGAGAATATTAAGGATACTTTCTTAAATCCTGTTTCCTTCCTATATGAGGAGCCGATCAACCTCCTGAAGCAAGAGGTTCGGGAACCCTCGGTCTATACAGCAATCATTGCGGCCATTGCCGGTGGAGCTTCTCGCATGTCTGAAATCTCCACGAAGGTTGGTGAAGAGACAAGTGTTTGTACCGCTTACTTAAAAAATCTGGTGAGTCTCGGTATCGTACAAAGAGAAACGCCCTATGGTGAAACGGCATCCAGGAAAACCATATACGCAATAGAAGATAATATGTTCCGCTTTTGGTATCGTTTTGTGTTGGGAAATAACTCCCTTATTGCTCGGGGAGCTACTGACCTTGTGTATAAGAGGATCGAACCTCATCTCTCAGAATATATGGGGAAGGTTTTTGAGGAGATCTGCAAGCAGTTTTTGTGGAGACAGCTCTTAAACGGGGAATGTCCTGTAGAATTCTCCTCTCTGGGAAGATGGTGGGGGACAGATCCGAGCGCAAAATGCCAGGTTGAGATCGACATTATGGGAGAGCAGGATAAGGATACGGCCCTCTTTGGAGAATGTAAATGGACCAATGAAAAGGTTGACTTGAACATCTTGGAAACGCTGATCCGCCGAAGCAGACTGTTTCACTATAAGGACACCCACCTCTACCTTTTCTCCAAATCCGGCTTCACAAAAGCCTGTATGGATACAGGGGCAAAAATGGGAAATGTAACACTTGTGGAATATAAAGATATGGTATCTTCGTAAATACATCCCCCTTTCTTTGCCGAGAATACTGCACGGCAAAGAAAGGGGGATGTTTGTTTGGGATTCAGTCCCTGTATAATGATGTCATCAATAGGAAAATCACTCCATGGCAAAGCGGCTTGCGTCGGTGTGGGGGAGGAAGCAGGCGGCGACGAAGGAGTCCATGTAGCCGGGGTGGGTGGACAGCTCCATGTAGGTCATGTTCCTTGCGACCTCCTCGGTCTTGGCATTGGCCTCGTCGGACAGAGCCATGGTGTAAGCACCTGCCAGAGAGGAGTTGCCGATATAGTGGAACAGCTCAAGGGGCACATTGGGGAACATGCCGATGCGGACAGCGTTCTTCATATTGATACCGCTGCCGATGCCGCCGGCAACATAGATGCCCTCTAAGACGGAATCGTCCATATCCATAGCAGACAGGAGGGTATCGATAGCGGAGTAAATAGCGCCCTTGGCACGGATGAAGTTGTCGATGTCGATCTCGTTCAGGGCGATCTCACGGCCGGTTGCAGATTCCTTGCTATGGGCAAGGATATATCTGCCGATGCCGTGCTTGTCGTGGGCAACTCTTGCGCCCTCACGGACGAAGATGCCCTTGGCATTGATGATCCCACAGCGGAACAGCTCTGCGATCAGGTCGATAATACCGCTTCCGCAGAGACCCACCGCCTTACCGCCACCGATGATGTCGAAGGTAGGCTCCATGGTCTCCTTGTCAATGGTGCAGGCCTGGATCGCTCCGTCCGTTGCACGCATACCGCAGGAAATATCGCCGCCCTCAAAGGCAGGGCCTGCGGAGCAGGCACAGGATACCAGGAAATCGGAATTGCCGAAGACCAGCTCGCCGTTGGTGCCTAAGTCGATGAACAGGGACATTTCCTCCTTGTTCCAGATCATACCTGCAAAAGTACCTGCAGTGATGTCGCCCCCTACATAGGAGCCGATGTTGGGTGCGATCCGCACCTGTGCCTCGGGATGGATGGGCAGACCCAGATCGGCGGCACGAAGCTCTCCGTAGCTGAAGAAGGCGGGGATATAAGGCTCTGTACGGATGGGATCGGACTCCACCCCTAAGAGCAGATGGTTCATGGTGGTGTTGGCGCCGATGGCAAGGCGGAGGATCCGATTGGCAGGGATCTTGGCTTCCTTGCTCAGGGTCTTGAACAGAGGAACAACGGTCTCCTCAATAATGGCCTTCTGCAGCTTCTCTCTGCCGCCGGACTTACCCTGCTCGATGATGCGGTTGATAACGTCCGCACCGTAACGGATCTGACCGTTGCCGCCGGAGGCCTTGGCAAGGAGCTTGCCGTCCTTGAGATCAAAGAGGACAGCGGAAACAGTGGTGGTACCGATATCCATGCCGATACCGCAGACAGGGCTCTCATCCCCGTAGGGCAGGAAGGTATAGACCGTGAAACGGCCGTCCTTCTCCTCGCCCCATACTCGGAGGCGGAAGCTGTTCTCTCTCAGTGCCGTGGGCAGCTCACGGAGAGCGGCAAAGGGAAGGGAGATCTCACAGCCCAGAGCCTGAGACAGCGCCCACTCTAATCTCTCGTTATCCGGCATGGTATCATCTAAGGTAGGCTCATCCATAGCGATATCCACGAAGCGGAAGCTGTTATCTAAGGAGATCCCTGCTTCCTTCACACCCTCTAAGAGCTCTGTAAAAATGGCGACCTCCTTGCCGGAGGACAGGTCTGCAGTCTTCATGCGGCTGCGGTACGCAGAGGCGATGTCGGGAACAAGAATTTCTAAATCGCTGAGAGGCTTACAGCAGCAGGACAGCCGCCAGCCCTCTGCAAATTCCTCGTTGGAAATGTGAGAGGTCTGCAGACCCTCGGTCTCACCCTTTAACAGCTTGACTCTGCACTTGCCGCAGGAGCCGTTGCCGGAGCAGGGAGCATCAATGGCTACATTGACCCGTCGGGCGGTCTCTAAAATATTCTCCCCGTCTACCCACTGGGCGATCACAGGGCTGTCACCGTTCTCAAATCGGAATGTCAGTTCATACATAAGGCAATACCTTCTTTCTATCCTATTTAACCATTTTAATGATATCACAAATTCAGAAAAAAGCAAGTTTTTTTCACAAAAGCTCTTGACAAATATATCGAAGTGTGATACGCTAACACCACAATACATCGCACTTCGATATATCGAGGTGCAATTCACCGGAGGTATGCCAATGGATCTGCATATCAAAAAAGTCTATATCCCCATGACAGAGACCGCCTTTCTGATCCTCTTGAGCCTTCGTCGGGAGAATCACGGTTACGGTGTGGTACAGCAGGTAGAGCGCCTGACAGAGGGCGCTGTCAAGCTGACCCCCGGCACCATGTACGGCAGCCTCTCCAAGATGGAGAAGGACGGTCTGATCTCCTTCGTCCGAGAGGAAGACAAGCGCAAGCTCTATATCATCACCCCTTTGGGTACAGAATTGTTGGAACTGGAAAAGCAGCGACTGGAACGTCTGCACCGCATCATTCAGGAGGAACTGTAATATGGCTAACAAAACTTATAAGAGAGAAAAGAGGTAAGAAGCTTGGAACGGAAGCAGAAGCTACAGCAATGGCTGGGGCAGCTCGTCCATGTGGTAGTGGATCGGCCTGTGGGCTACCGTCACGGGAGCATCCTCTACCCCATAAACTACGGCTATCTCCCGGGGATCATGGGAGGAGACGGAGAGGAGCAGGATGCCTATATCTTAGGGGTCTGTGAGCCTGTCACGGAATTTGACGGACAGGTGGTTGCCGCAATTCACAGGAGGAATGACTGCGAGGATAAGCTGGTGGTCGCCCCTGTGGGGAGCCGGTATCATCAGGGAGAAATTGCCGAGGCGGTATATTTTCAGGAGCAGTTTTTTGATATCCGTATTCTTTCCTCCTTTGAGAGATCCTGCGGTGTACTCCCCTACCGTCTTGTAGACGGGAAAAAGGAATTTCTCCTTGTTCTGGAAAGCGCCGGCCTATGCTGGAGCATTCCCAAGGGGCATATAGAAGCAGGAGAGACGGAGCTCCAAGCCGCCCTTCGGGAGCTTAAGGAGGAAACCGGCCTTACCGCAGTCTTGGACACAGAGCGAAGAGCCTCTGTGGAATATCCCATTTCCGACTACGGACGGAAAGAAGTGGTCATATATTTGGGAGAAGTCAGCGGTGAGGCAAGAGGAAAAGAAGGAGAGATCGACTGCTGCAAATGGGTCCGAGAGGAAGAACTGGGAGACTACCTCTTCCCCGACACTCTGGAAGCATGTAAAACACTGTTGAAATGAGCCCCCATGACACGGACTGTCCGCTGTCGGAAGCACGTAACCAAAGTATCTTGATCGGCAAGGAAGACCTGCCGCTACAAGGTGGTTCCCATCGGAAATTTGCGAGCAAATTCCGGTTTATCGACCTGCTTGAAGTTTGCACACAGCTCTTGCCTCTCCCTCCGGGAGAGGTACCTCCCGAAGGGAGGGGGAGAGGGATGTGCAGACAGTTCGTGCAGGAATGCAGTTTCGTATAAGGAATCGGTGCAGTGGATCTGAGGGTAGCTTGTCGGTAGAATCGGTGCAGTGA
>JAFOZC010000127.1 GCA_017391305.1 Oscillospiraceae bacterium
CTTGGCTCTCCCTCCGGGAGAGCTGGCGCGAAGCGCCTGAGAGGGCTCACTGCACCGATTCTACCGACAAGCTACCCTCAGATCCACTGCACCGATTCCTTATACGAAACTGCATTCCTGCACGAACTGTCTGCACATCCCTCTCCCCCTCCCTTCGGGAGGTACCTCTCCCCAAGGGGCGAGGCAAGGGGCTGTGTGGAAGCTTCAAGCAGCGCCATAAGCCGAAATTTTAACCTCTTTTGGAGGGGAGGATCTCCAGCCAGTAGCCATCGGGGTCGGTGATGAAGTAGATGCCCATTGTGGGGTTTTCGTAGCAGATACAGCCCATTTCTTCATGGAGCTTGTGGGCGGCTTCGTAGTCATCGGTTTGGAAGGCAAGGTGGAATTCGCATTCCCCTAAGTTGTAGGGCTGGGGGTGATCGGCCAACCATGTGAGCTCCAATTCAAAGCTGCTCTCTGCATTGCCCATATAGACGAGGATAAAGCCGTCACCGGTTTTCCGTCTTACTTCATGAAGTCCCAGAGCCTTTTCATAGAAAGCCATAGACTTTTCTAAATCTGCCACATTGTAATTTTCGTGTATCATTTTAAATTTCATGGAATACCTCTTTCCGTGCGGAGCACTGTGATTCTTATTCGGTAGCTTGGATTTTCCCTTGATATTCCGGGTGCCCTTGGATAAAACGGTGGATCACGGAGGGATTGTCCCAATAATGCATGGGATAGACCTGCTTGACGGGAATGTTTTCCAGAAAATAACGCAGACCCCTGTGGAAGTCCTTCCCCTGTCGGGGGTCCAGAACGACAAAGGCAAGATCTATTTCCCTTTGTCCCGTGACTTGTCGGAGGAGTCGCAGCTCCTTTCGGTATGCGGCGGTCATTTCCTCGTTGTAGGAGTCGCTTTCTTCCTCCCAAACCCAATCGTTCAGATCACCGGCATGGTAGATCAGCTTTCCCTGATCCTCCAGCAGGAATGCCACCCCCAGATCTGTGGAGCGGAGGGTGTGCAAGCTCTGTCGGGGGCCTATGGCATATTCCTGCCCCCCGGACACCTGTAAAATGTCTATGTCAGCGGGAGCTTGGATATCATCGGACAGGATCCCACGAATATGCGCCATCCCCCGATCCCGAAGCAGAGCAAAAACCTCCGGGTTGTAGTGATCCCTATGGCTGTGGCTGGAGAGGACAAGGATAGGTTTCTCGGCATCCATCTCAGGCAGCTCGCCTGCTTCATAATCAAATAAATAGTAGTGCGCCTCTGTTTCCACAAGGAAACCGCTGTGGTGAATATAGCTGACCTTCATATCTCTGCTCCCTGTGTCCGAATATCTGTTTTGTCAAAAAATGCTTAGCTCCAAGCTTTGGCTGAGCCGTTCCAGCATACGGATTCCCGCAACGCTGTTGCCTCGCTTGTCCAGGGCGGGAGAAAAGGCGGCAACCCCCATTTTGTTGGGGATGACACCCATAATGCCACCGCCCACACCGCTCTTTGCAGGGAAGCCTACATTCAGGGCAAATTCGCCGGAGCCATCATACATGCCGCAGGTGGCTAAGGTGGCGTTGACATAGCGGGCAAATTCCTTGGGGAAGAGTCGGTCTCCGGAAAGGGGATCTCTGCCGTGGTGGGCAAACACATTTGCGATCTGTGCCAGATCCCGACAACTGACCAAGATAGAGCAAGCTCTGAAATAGCAGTCCAACAGCTCCTCTGCCGGATCGTCGATCATGCCGTAGGCCTTCAGCATATAAACTAAGGCTCGATTCTTACTGCCGGTTTTCTTTTCAGACAAATAAACCGCCCGATCCAGCTCCGCTTCCTGATTTCCTGCCAGCTTTCTGGTCAGCTCCAGCAAACGGGCAAACTTTACATCATAGGATTCTCCGTGGATCAGGGTACACAGAGCGATGGCGCCGGTGTTGATCATGGGATTGATATGAGCCCCGGTTAGAGCCAAGTCACTGTAATTGAAGGCATCGAAGGGCTTCCCCGTGGCCTCTACGCCGACTAAGGCACGAACCTTCTCAGGGCCGCTGTCCATGAGCGCCAGCAAAAGGATCAGGGGCTTGATCACGCTCTGTACGGTAAATTTGTCGAAGCAATCTCCTGCACAATAGGTTTCTCCGCTGTGGGAGACGACGCAGATTCCGATTTTATTGGGATCGGCTACGGCTAATTGGGGAATATACGTGGCAACGTGACCCTTAGCCGTGTATTCTCTGCATTCTTTAACGATCTGATCCAATATTGTATTCACAGAATCATCTCCATTCTTCCTCTTTCCGCTATATCCAAGGATATCCTTGATCGCAACAAAATGGCTATACCTACCCCGCATCCTTTTGCGGAATGCTTACAAAGAGATTATACCACATACCGCAAAAAAATGACAGGGGTCATTTTGCCTTCCTGTCATTTTTTGTGCCTCAAAATTCCCACAGCTACACCGCAGAGCACCGGGGCTCGATGGAATTCGGTGGGGAGCTTCCCCCAAACCTATCCGAAAACAGACGAGCAACAGAGAGGAACAACGAGATATATGTATGGCTGAAGCCTTTTTCGGCTATTTCCATATAGTGAAATTGCAGGTACAGATCATAGAAAAGATTCTTTGTAACAAAATTCCTCCTCCGACAGTATAATTTGTGAAATCAAAAAGGAGGAGGGTGATTCCGGTGGTCATATAAAGGAGGCTCTGTTAGAGAAAGGGATAATATATTTTCTTATAAGGAGGAAACAATTATGAAACGAAGCGTGAAAATTTGCAGAAATTTATTGCTGTTGCTTGTCATTCTTACCCCACTGCTTAGTCTCCGACCGGCATGGGGAGTGCAAGCGATGGATGCCGCAGGCGAATCGGTTGAGCCTGCGGAGAATAACGAGGCCATTGAGACCTTTACGGTGGACGCATTGGAACAACTGCATATGGACTTTGACCTGAGTGATGAGATCTTGCAGGCAAGTGAGGTTCTAAGTAAGCTTATGCCGAAAGAGCGGGCTGAGTTTTACGTATATCCCAACCCCCGGGAGGTCGCAGCACCTTTCATCCCGGAGGCCGCTCTTTGTACAGATGTCTGCATCATTGGGGATGTGGTTTCCATTGATTACAGAATCGGAGATGTGCGTTATATTGCCGCATATTGTAACGACGGTACAGTTAGAATGACATCCTCCCTTTTGTCCGATGAAGTGCAGTATGTTTATGAAATGAGTTCCGATTCTCCCAACACGGTAAGCTGTTTGGATTGCAATAAAAATACTGTTGTATGGGAAAAGGAAACAGAATCCCGAGGGGACGAAACACCCTGAAAGGAGTAGATAGCTTTGCCCCCTAAGGACTTTGTACATGGGTAAAATGAGGATGCCGACAAAATTCGACATCTTTATGATTTGATATACCGCTGATTCTTGCTGTTTGGCTTATCGGGAATGGTCATACGGATAAGATTCAGCTTGATTGCCGGGTGAAGATAATGTCTGCGGAAGGTTTCCTTGGATTTTAGACCCAGCTTCTCCAACAGTGCTGTAGCAGTGTAGGGAGTATCATACTCCATAA
>JAFOZC010000128.1 GCA_017391305.1 Oscillospiraceae bacterium
AAATGACCCGAAAGCAATAATTTTGCCCCGAAGGAGTCAGATAAAAAATGTCGCAGTGCTCTTCCATGAATTTTTGACGGCGGAAGGATTCAAATATATGGAACATAGTGCCGTTTGTCATATTATGACCGAAAATCATGGTATAGGGATCTGCGAGCTCCGGGTCGTTACGATGATCCATGAAAATGGATCCGGCATAGTTATATTCCCCGTCATACTGATGGCGGAGATAGGTCTTGTTGGTTTCCCCCTGCAAAACCGGGTAATTGATGGGGGTATCCTCGCAGTAGATCCAGCCAATGATATCCGGGTTGATTTCCTGAAGCTTTGCAAAATCCACACTGATGGGAACAGGGATATGGTATTTGATCGGCTCTGTGGACGCAGGAGGCTTTTCCCCCTCTAAGGTAGGATCATGGGGCTTGGAAATACCTGTTTGTGTTTGAGCGCCTTGGCTCTCGGCAGGCTCACTTTCCGTAGGAGACTCTGTAGCTGTGGGAACGGTCTGTACCACAAGGTCTGCAATATCCGTGTAGGCCTCTGCGCTTTCCTCCCGTTCCCTAAGCTTGCTGTAGATCTGATAGCCCCCAAAGAGGAAGCCCCCTAAGAACAGTGCAAACAGGCAATAAAACAGAACTTTTTTCATCTTCATTCTTGCTGTTCCCTGCCGTAAAACTCTGCGTACCAAAGAGCAAAATTCCGCAGTCCCTGACGAAGGGTGGTGGAAGGCTTGAAGCCAAAGTCACGCTCCAAGGCCGTGGTGTCCGCATAGGTAATCGGCACATCTCCCGGCTGCATGGGGGTGAGCTTCTTGTAGAGCTCGAAGTCATAGTCCTGAGGCAGAACACCGGCGGCGATCAGCTCCTCTTGCAAGATGGTCACGAAATCCAAAAGATTCTCCGGCTTGCTATTGCCGATGTTATATACCCCATAGGGAGGAATGGGCAAACCATCATCGCCTGTTTTCCTTTCCGGAGCCTTTGCCATGACTCGGAACACACCCTCTACGATATCGTCCACGTAGGTAAAATCCCGTTTACAGTTGCCGTAATTGAAGATCTCAATGGTCTGCCTCTTGCGGAGCTTGTTGGTGAAGCTGAAATATGCCATATCCGGGCGACCTGCAGGGCCATAGACGGTAAAGAAGCGCAAACCTGTGGTGGGGATGTCATAGAGCTTGGAATAGGCATGGGCAAATAGCTCGTTGGATTTCTTCGTTGCCGCATAAAGAGATACAGGATTGTCCACCCGATCCTCTGTGGAATAGGGTATCTTCTGATTACTTCCGTAAACAGAAGAAGAGGAGGCATACACCAGATGCTCCACAGGGTAAGCACGGCAGGCTTCCAGAATATTGTAAAAGCCCAGCATATTGGATTCTATATAGGCATCGGGGTTAGTGATGCTGTAGCGCACACCGGCTTGGGCGGCAAGATTCACCACGATTTGGGGTCTGTGGCTTTGAAAGAGGGAGAAAATCAGCTCTCTGTCTGCGATATTCCCACGGATAAACTCCCAAGTACAGGTGGGCTTCTGCTCTGCCAGCTCTGCAATACGACCCAGGCGATATTCCTTGAGGGAGACATCGTAGTAGTCGTTCATGTTATCCAGACCGATAATGTGGATGTTTTCTTCGGTTTTCAGCAGGCGCAGGACAAGGTTACTGCCAATAAATCCTGCCGCTCCGGTAATGAGGATGGTTTTATTCTCAAATTGCTGTGTCATATCATTCACCGTCTGTCATTAGAAGTACGTAAAGGCTTCGCTGTCGGACAAGGCTAAGAGTAGATCATTGATCCCTTCCATAAGCCGATTCATCTGCTCACGGCTGCTGTCGGACCAATCGTCCATGGCATATTCTTCCACATTTTCCACATGGAGGTAAAGAACTACACCATCCTCTGTGGTATAGAAGCCGATCGCCCCTTGGTCGGTGGTGCTGAGGCGGATGTCGTAGAGGTGCATTTCTGTCATGCCCTCAGGGGTTCCGTAGAAGGAAATGCAGTAATCCTCCCCATCCCGATGCTCCGTACGGAGGCAATGGGCATTGGGGGAAGCATAGTTCAGGGTGAAATAGGGGGTATGGAGCTCCACCGTCCCCTGTTCCAAGGGCTCTGTGGGAGGATCTTGCTCCAGTTCCAGATTGGAAAGAATGCTGTTGATCTGGGACTGCATGGCATAATAGTCCTGTTCTTCCTCCTCCGTCCAGCTACTGTCAGGCTCTACATCGGAGAGCTTAAGGTAAACAGGTAAGTAGGAGTCGGACTCCGTAGCAAGATAGCCCATGCACTCCCCTTCCGCCTCACCGAAGGTGATATCAAAGAGGTGGGTACGGCTTTGACTGCCGGTTTGACACAGAGCACGGATGGTCTTTCCCTGCACAAATTCCACAAGCATTTCTCCCTGCCAGTATCCGCTGAAGGTAAATTCGCCATAGGGAGTAGAGATAGAAGCAGTCTTAGGGGGCTCTGTAGGCTCTGTAGGCTCAGTGGCAGGCTCGGTGGTAGGGGGATTGGAGTCAGTACTATACTCCGTAGGTTCTGTAGTGGGCTCGGTGAGGGCTGTGCTTGGGCTACTGTTGGTCTGTTCATGGTTGGAGGGATTTATAGACTCCTTGCCTCCCCTTGTGCAGCCGGAGAAGATCGTAATGATCAGGCTAAGGAGCAGGGAAAGCATAATGCCCTTGGAAAATATTTCTGAACAAAGCCTCTTGGCTATACCGATTTGTGTGGCTGAACGATTTAACATAAATGATCTCTCCTGTTCTGTAGGATTCCCCAAGGAAATGGTGGGTCAGAGTGCTTTCTTGCGAAAAGATTTGGCTTCCGCAAGGAGAAAGAAGGGGTTGATACCTTGTAGCATAAGGCGGTTGTTTTCACGAACGGGTTTAATGATATATCCTAAGATCACATTGGTGAAAAATTGGGTGATCAAAGAAGCCGTAGCGGCCCCCATAGCCCCGTATGGGGGGATGAGGATGCTGTTGAGAAGGACATTGCATAAAGCTCCGATCAGATTGACCTTCCAGAGGATGTTATGCTTTTCTTCCGCTAAGATCCAGACGGTTCTGGCAGAGCCCAAATAGGAGAAGGTTGTATACCAAACTGCCAGACGGAGGATGCCGATGCTATTGTCATATTCTGCGCCGTAAAGGATGTGAATGATCAAGGGGGCAAAGAAGGTAAAGATCAGACACTGCACCAGAGACAGGTAGAAAACCACGGAATAGAGGAGGGAAATGTTCCTCTCATAGGCGGCCTGTCCTGCCTGTTTGCTCTTGAGGACAGAGGGTCTGGCAGAGTCCACGATGGCAACAAAAACGAAGTTTGTCATCGTGGTGCAGGCAACAGCGGCGGAGTAGAAGCCGGTTTCCGCCTCCCCTATCATGAGGTTCAGCATGATCTTGTCCGTGTGGGCGAAAATTGTGATCATAATGCCGGATACAATGTAAAATTTGCTCTTATCCAGCATTTCCTTTGCTCTTTTCTTGGAAAAGCGGAAGGATTGACCGCCCATTTTTTTGTAAAGAACCAACAGAGAAATGGCGATCAGCAGATAGTCGATGGACTGTGCCACTGCGAAATAATAGATGCTCTTCCCTGCTACCAGAAGGTAGATCTTATAGGCAGATACGATGACGTAAGCCGCCAAGACAGACAGAGAGGTATATTTGGACATGAGCTTTGCCTGAAACCAGTACTGTGTCATTTCCAAGGCTCTGGTCAGAAGACCCAAGCCGTAGAGGAGGCAGACCACTTGGGTCACCGAATCTCCGGGGTTTGCCACAGCCGTAAAGGAAAGGATGGCAAGAATGCCGACAATGGCAGAAAAAATGCTCATGAGAAGTGCCGTGCCGAGGGTCTCCCCTTCCCCTTCCGGGTGGGAAACCAATTCCTGTACAAGGGTGGAATTCAAGCCCAATTGCATAATGGGCAGGACGAAATTCATAATGGAAGCCGCATAGTTGATCAGGCCGTAGTTGGATGGGCCTAAGTATCTTGCGGAAATCATGGTCACAGCGAGTCCCAGGACAGCCTGAATGACCCTGCAGATGATGATCCATGAGGCATTGACAAGGGTTGCGGATTTGAGTTTGATACGCATGTTTTTGATCCTTATGTGAGGAGGGTGGGTAGTGGATGGAGGGTGCCGCTTGGGGATGAGAAGAGGAATTCTCCACGGGACAGACAAGGGTCGTCTGTCCCTATTGGGGCTATTTGGGGCTATAGAGGGAAACGTAGGAGCGGAAGGAATTGCCTTGGTCGAAGCGGGTGGCATAGGTGGTACAGGCCTCGGAGCTGTAGGGTTTGGTTGCCTCAATGCGGAGGATCGCAGAGAGGAAAGCACCGAAGTCATCCTTGGGAACATGAGTACCACAGCTCTCGTCAAAGGTTTCCTTACAGCCACCGGTATTGAAGGAAAGAATGGGTGTTCCGCAAGCCAGAGACTCCAGATGGACGGTGGGGAAATTTTCCTCTCTGGTGGGGTTCAACAGCAGGTCTGCGGCGGTGTAGATCTCTGCCAGAGCCTGCTGATCATTGGTTCTGTGGATAGAGATGATATTCTTGGGGAGAGTCTTGTCGATGTTCTCGTTAGTTCCCACCAGAACGATTTGGAAGCGTTCATCCAAGGTTTCTGCCAGACGAAGGAATACATCCAGTCCCTTTCGCTGTCCCCATTCGAAGGACACACCCAATAGAAGAAACTTGTCCCCGATGCCGTAGGTTTTGCGAAAGTCGCACTCTCTGGGACGGAACACAGACAGGTCAATGCCGTTGTGGATCACCTTCACAGGATAGTCCTTCAGAAAGGATTCCTTAACCTGATCTGCCATCCAGCGGGAGGGGGTGATGACGGTGATATCCAAGTCCTGTAAGAGGGTCTTTTTCTTCTCATACAGTTCGGCGCTACGGTCAAAGAACCAGCTATAGCGTTTTCTCTGGATACAGCTCTTGCAACCGGTCTTCCACTTGTCACAGCCCACCATGTCATAATGGGGGCAATAGCCGGTGAAGGCCCAGCAATCGTGGAACGTCCAAAAAACACGGATCCCCTTCTGACGGATATAGGAAAACAACAGCCTGAGATCGCAATTATGGCCGTGGAGGTTATGAAGATGGATGATATCCGGGCAGATCCGATCCAGTTCTGCTAAAATTCTCTTGGTGGCGGCAGTAGAATTCATGCCGTAATTCCCGAAGATTCTGGACTTCAGAGCCTGGAGCTTCACTTCCTTCCCTGTCATATAACGCTTTCCCTTAGGGGAATCGCTGTGACCGGAGGCGTAAAGGGTATAGTTTTCTATCCCTTCCTCATCCAGAAGATTGGAAACTGCCAGACAGATTTTCCCGGTACTGCCGGAACCGAACAGGGTGTTGATTTGTACGAGCTTCATATATACCTCTCACTCCTTGGAACATGGACATACCATACAGGCCGAAGCCTGTATGGTATGTGTTTTATGGAACTTACTTGATGATCATTCTGCCCAGCTCGTCGAACTCATAAGCGCCCTTCTTGATGGGAGTGCCGTCGTCGAAGGTCAGATCGTTGGTTCTGCTGATGTAATAGGTCTTGCCGCAAACAGGCATAGCATGATCGCTGATGTAGTAATAGTAGCCATCATGATAAATGAGGCCTGCATAGGGAACTCTTACATTATTCTCGTAGTAGTAACCGTCTACCAGACCGTTGCGGATGATCATGCGGCCTTCCTCGTCAAAGGCGTAGGTGCCCTTGGTGATGGCAGTGCCGTCGGGGTAGGTCAGGCCATTGGTTCTGCTGATGGCATAGCTCTTATTCTTGATGGGCATGCCATGGTCGCTGATGTAATAATAGTAGCCGTCCTGCTCAATGAGACCTGCGTAAGGAACCTTCACATTGCGCTCATAGTAGTAGCCGTCTACCAGACCCTCACGGATGACCATGCGGCCTTCCTCATCGAAGGTGTAGGTACCCTTGGTGATGACAGTGCCGTCGGCATAGGTCAGGTCATTGGTTCTGCTGATGGCATAGCTCTTATTCTTGATGGGCATGCCA
Source organism: Oscillospiraceae bacterium (assembly GCA_017391305.1). GTDB lineage: Bacteria > Bacillota > Clostridia > Oscillospirales > Oscillospiraceae > JAZOXB01. The sequence goes on from JAFOZC010000128.1 coordinate 6,040, forward strand.
TGGTCGCTGATGTAGTAGAAGTAGCCGTCCTGCTCAATGAGACCTGCGTAAGGAACCTTTACATTCTGCTCATAGTAGTAGCCATCTACCAGACCGCTGCGGATGATCATGCGGCCTTCTTCGTCAAAGTCGTATGCACCCTTGACAATGGGAGTGCCGTCTGCATAGCACAGACCATTGACAGTGAGGATGTAATGGGTCTTGTTCACGATGGGCTTGCCGTAATCGCAGATGTAGTAGAAGTAGCCGTCCTGCTCAATGAGACCTGCATAGGGAACCTTCAGGTTATTCTCATAGTAGTAGCCGTCTACCAGACCGTTGCGGATGATCATGCGGCCTTCCTCGTCGAAGGTATAGGTGCCCTTGGCGATGGGAGTGCCGTCGGGGTAGGTCAGGTCGTTGGTTCTGCTGATGGCATAGCTACGGTCACGAATGGGCTCTGCGTTGCCGCTGATGTAGTAATAGTAACCATCCACGAATACCAGACCCAGATAGGGGATCTTCTGACCCTCAACGTAGTAGACACCCTCATAGAAGCCATCGAGCATCATGAGCTTGACACCGTCTTCACCGAAGAGGTAGTAGTAGAATTCACCGCTGTAACGGGAGGTCTCTACAGGCTTGACACCGGTGTAGGCATAGCCGTGGTAGAAGTAGTATTCATTACCGTCAACAGTCCACCAGCCGTCAGTGGCCAGCTTGCCTGCCCAGTAGTACTTGACACCCTTCTCGTCGGTGGCCAGTTCGCCACGAACCAGCTTGTAGTCCTCGAAGGTGTAGTAGTGGCGGTCAACATTATGATAGCCGTTCAGTGCGGCATAGGTGGTTCTGCCGAAGAAGTAGTAGTTGCCCTCAACATACTGCCAGCCGATCTGGAGCTGACCCATGGTAGCATAGTAGAGCTTGCCGTTC
>JAFOZC010000129.1 GCA_017391305.1 Oscillospiraceae bacterium
ATAGACATAGAAGAATTCCTCTGTAAGCACATATTCAAAGCTACCTCCTCCAACAGGTCGGGCGTAGTCCCAGACCCTGTCAAAGAAGCCGTCAAATTCCGTCCGCTCATCAAAGAGGTATCGGTGCATCTCGAATTCCACAGGATTGCACAGATAGTTAATGGTCGTACCGCAGTCCACAACAAACTCGTAACCGAAACCCATCATGTGGTCATGGATCCGCTTTTCGACGGTCTCATCCCCCCGGAACAGGATATCGATATCACAGCTCGTACGGGTCATAGGATCGGGATAGAAGTCTCGCATACGGGATCCCTTTAAGAGAACGTAGGGGATCTTCTCCTGTTCCAGCATTTGGGTCACACGCTTGCGTTCCCGTTGCTGATGGCTGTATTGGAATCGCTCCTGGGTGTCCTTCTTGTGGAAGTGCTCAATAAAACGGGCATCGGGCAGCTTCTCACATTTCTGCAATCCTGCCCAGAAGAGACCGGAAAGCGACTGGAACTTGCACATCCTGCATACGTAGACCCAATCCACCTCTTTCTCCGGAAGGACTGCCCGATCGAAAAGGGCACGGTTGATTTGATTCAGGATCAGATAGGGAATGCTCAGATCCATAGCTTATCTCCTTAGTATTTTCTCCATACCATGCGATCAACGATTCCGGTATAGGATTGGATGAACTTGACTACCTTGCTCGATACGTTCAGATCCACATAATCGGGAGTGGGAATACCGTAATCCCCTGCCTCATTCATGGCAACAGCCGTTTCAACAGCCTGCAGGACCTGCTCTGTGGTAATCCCTGCAATGATAAAGTTGCCCTTATCCATAGCCTCCGGGCGCTCAGTGCTGGTACGGATGCATACTGCAGGGAAGGGGCTGCCCACAGACAGGAAGAAGCTGGACTCCTCCGGCAATGTGCCACTGTCCGATACCACGGCAAAGGCATTCATCTGAAGATGATTGTAGTCATGGAAGCCCAGGGGTTTATTCTGCCGTACACGTGGATCGAATACAAAGCCCCGCTTCTCAATATACTTGGCACTACGGGGATGGCAGGAATAGAGAATGGGCATATCATACTTCTCTGCCAGTGCGTTAATGGCATTCATAAGGGAGAAGAAGTTGGCCTCAGTGTCAATATTCTCTTCCCGATGGGCAGACAGGAGAATGTACTTCCCTGCCTCCAGTCCCAGACGCTCCAGCACATCGGAAGAGCGGATCTGCTCCAGATTATCTGTCAGAACCTCTGCCATAGGGGAGCCTGTAACATAAGTCCGCTCCTTGGCAGTCCCCTCCCAGTTGAGGTAGCGACGGGCATGCTCGGAATAGCACAGATTGACATCAGAGATATGATCCACGATCCGACGGTTGGTCTCCTCGGGGAGGCACTCATCGAAGCAACGGTTGCCTGCTTCCATATGGAAAATGGGAATATGGAGCCGCTTGGCAGCAATGGCAGACAGGCAGGAATTGGTATCACCCAAGATCAGGAGGGCGTCGGGCTTCTTCTCCACCATGAGGCTGTAGGACTTGGCAATGATATTGCCGATGGTCTCTCCCAAATCCTTGCCCACTGCATTGAGGTAGGCATCGGGAGCGCGGAGTCCCAGATCCTCGAAAAAGACCTGATTCAGCTCATAGTCATAATTCTGACCGGTATGCACAAGGATCTGATCAAAATATTTGTCACATTTCTTAATCACCGCAGACAGACGGATGATCTCCGGTCTGGTACCTACGATGGTCATGAGCTTCAGCTTATTCATGTCATACCTCCAGGAAGTAAGTATCGGGTCTGTTGGGGTCGAAGCACTCGCTGGCCCACATAAAGGTCACCATATCCGTATCGCCCAGATTCTCGATGTTATGGGTATAGCCGGTGGGGATGTCCACTACCTCCAGCTTGTCACCGCTGACGAAGTACTCCAGCACCTCACCGCCCAAAGCATGACGGAAACGGATGACACCCTTACCGCTGACGACTAAGAACTTCTCATTCTTGCTGTGGTGCCAGTGATTGCCCTTGGTAATACCGGGCTTGGAAATATTCACGCTGAACTGTCCCCGTTCTGCCGTACGGATGATCTCTGTAAAACTGCCTCGCCGGTCTACATTCATCTGTAAGGGATAGGAGAAAGCCTCCTTGGGCAGGTAGGATAGATAGGTTGCATAGAGCTTTGCCTCCAGGGGATCCCCTACCTTGGGTACACTGCGTTCCTCACGGGAGGTACGGAAGGAGGTAATGGTCTCTGCCAAAGCTCCCAGGGTGATCTTATGGACCACAGGAACAGCGCAGAAATCTCCCTGTCTGTTTGCCTTGCCCTTAAGCGCCTCTATGAGCTCTGCCACCAGATCGTCGATATATACCAGTGTGAGCATTACAGTAGGATCATTGACCTGAATGGGCAGTCCGTTTGCGATATTGTGGCAGAAGGTAGCGGTAACAGAGTTATAATTGGGTCTGCACCACTTGCCGAACAGGTTAGGCAGACGGTAGATCAGCACCTCGGCACCGGTCCGTTCACCATACTTTCGCATAAGCTCCTCCCCTGCCAGCTTGCTCTTTCCGTAGGGGTTATCCAACTCTGCCTGAATAGAGGAGCTGATCATAACAGGACAGGTGTTGCCTGCCTCCTCCAGAGCTCTTAACAGGGTATCCGTAAAACCGAAGTTCCCCTCCATAAACTCAGAGGCATCCTTGGGTCGATTGACCCCTGCAAGGTGGAATACAAAATCGCAGTCCCTTGTCCATTCCCCCAAGCAGGAGGGATCTGTATCCAGATCGTATTCATATACGGTAATATCAGAGTCCATGCCACGGCTCTTGTCACAGCCGTTGGCGATATTCTTAAGGGTGAGGCACAGATTCTTGCCTACAAAGCCCTTTGCTCCGGTTACTAATACTTTCATGCCTTCCTCTCCCATGCAGCAAGCTCATCCCGGATATACTGCAGGGACAGGAGCTTCTGTTTCACCTGCTCTACCGTCAGCAGCTCTGTATTGTCAGAGTTAAACTCCGTCAAGGGATTGCGATTCACATCCCCTTCACGGAAATACTTGTCATAATTCAGCCCACGCTTATCACTGGGAACACGGTAGAAGTCCCCTAAGTCCATAGCATTGGCACATTCCTCGTTGGTCAAGAGAGTCTCGTACATCTTCTCTCCGTGACGGATGCCGATGACTCTGGTCTCCTGCTCTACGCCGAAGAGCTCCTTGACAGCCTCAGCCAGGACACCGATAGTACAAGCAGGTGCCTTCTGCACCAGAATGTCACCGGATACACCGTTCTCGAAGGCGAACAGAACCAGATCCACCGCCTCATCCAGACTCATAATGAATCGGGTCATCTTAGGCTCCGTAATGGTAATGGGCTTGCCCTCCTTGATCTGCTCGATCCACAGGGGAATGACAGACCCACGGGAGCACATAACATTGCCGTATCGGGTGCAGCAGATACGAGTCTTTTCGGGAGAGACGGTACGGGACTTTGCCACTACCACCTTCTCCATCATAGCCTTGCTGGTACCCATAGCATTAACGGGATAAGCTGCCTTGTCTGTAGACAGGCAGATGACACACTTGACCCCGGCATCAATGGCAGCAGACAGCACATTATCGGTACCGAACACATTGGTCTTAACTGCCTCTAAGGGGAAGAACTCGCAGGAGGGAACCTGCTTCAATGCGGCAGCATGGAAGATGTAATCCACACCATGCATGGCATTGCGGACAGAGGCAAGGTCTCTGACATCACCGATGAAGAACTTGATCTTCTCGCTGACCTCCGGCATCTTGGCCTGGAATTCATGGCGCATATCATCCTGCTTCTTCTCGTCTCGGGACAGGATGCGGATCTCTCCAATATCCGTCTGTAAGAAACGATTCAACACCGCATTGCCAAAGGAACCGGTACCACCGGTGATCAATAAGGTTTTTCCTTCAAATAAAGACATTTAAGATTCCTCCTTAAAGCTTATATGTAGCAGCATTCTTAAGTACATTACGAGTATCAAAAATCCATTTCCCGTCCAAGGCAGCTTCATTGGCTCGGATGTGACTGTGTCCAACCATCACAACCACCAGATCCACGGCATCCAAGAAAGCGGTATAGTCTGTATACTGTCCCTTTACCAGTTCCCTGCTTACCATAGGATCATAGACCCTAAAGGGCAACGGGTGCCGACTCAGGAGCTGTAAGGTGGGAGATTCCCGTACATCATCCACATCCTCCTTATAGGTCAAGCCGTACAGACCTACACGGGACAGATCCGTGATCCCTCTTTCTTCCATCATTGCGCAGATACGCTTGAATATATAATCCGGCATTTTCTCGTTGATCTCCATGGCTTTGGCGATCAGGGGGGTATGCTCAGGGTAATCCCCAACTAAGAACCAGGGATCCACAGGGATACAGTGTCCCCCTACACCGGGACCGGGAGCCAGGATATTGACACGGGGATGCATATTGCAGATGCGGCGGATCTCCTCCACATCCATATTTTCGTAATAACACAGCTTTGCCAGTTCGTTGGCAAAGGCGATATTCACTGCGCGGTAGGTATTCTCGATGACCTTTGTCATTTCAGCGGTCTTAATATCCGTGACCACGATCTCACCCTTGCAGAAGGAGCTGTAGATCCGGCGGATCCGTTCCCCCACTGCAGGAGAATCTGCACCGATGGTACGGCTGTTGTGCTCCAGCTCATAGACCATGTTCCCGGGGATGATCCGTTCGGGAGCATGAACCAAAGACACCTGCCTTCCTTCACACAGAGGTCTGATAAAACGGTCGATGGTACCGGGAGAAACAGTAGATTCGATAACGATCACAGCATCCTCGGGGCAGATGGTCAAGATCTTCTCTACAGCGGCCACCACATAGCAGGGATCGATCTTCTTGCTGACCTCGTCGTAGGGAGTGGGAACGGAAACGATATATACCTCCGTAGACTGATATTCCGTTGTAAAGCGGACACCGCCTGCCAGAGCATCGGCAAAGAGCTGTTCCAGACCCTCTTCGCTAAAGGTAGTCTGTCCTCTGTTCAAGGTTTCAACCAATGTCTGATTATAATCCGTACCGATGACCTCTACCCCATGACTTGCAAGCATGAGGGCAGTGGGCAAACCGATATAGCCCAATCCAATAACGTTAATCATCTCTCAAATCTCCTTATTTTACATATCGCCTTAAAATCGGTACTTGTAATTTTTCTGACTGATTCAACCCAAACAGCCACAAACCTATAGCATAAACCACACAGAAAATCAAAACATTTATGGCAAACATTATCCAGCTACCGTTTAAGAATGCGGAAGTGATCCAAATCGTTCCGCCTGCAATCAATAAGCAGACCCATATACGGCTCAAGATCCTTCCATAGATCCTTATAATGGGCAATTCCATTTTTACGCTGAAATATATGTTCATCACTATTAGATTGCCTACGATCACGCTCAGCGCAGTGCCAATTGCTGCGCCTATATACGACCAATGCTTTACCGCAAATATTGTGATCAGCGCATTTAATACAGCAGACAATATCATTACCATTGTGAAAAAGCCGGTTTGATTTTTTGCTCTCAGTACCGCCATGCAGGTGTTGACACACAATTCAAACATTGCAGGCAGCATCAGAATGATCGTAATAATATACACATCCTTATAATCGGAACCTACCCAGAGATCAATGAAGTCCCTTCCTAAGCAGATAAAGCCTGTCACAGTAGCGCCTAAAAGAATAAATTGTGCTCGTCCTACACGAACGATGAAATTTGTGATATTTTGATTATTTACATCATTTTCTATTACCTTACTTACCGTGGGAAGCATAACACCTGCGATTCCCATAGACAGGTTTTGGAACATATTGTAGATCAACAGGCCAATAGAATAAATCGTAACCAGCGCCGGTCCTGAGATCGAACCAATCACCACATTATCCAGATTCCCGCCTACCTGATACGCAATAGAAACCAAAAACGCCAGGACGGTATATTTACCGGACTCAAAAAATAGGGATGTATCCGGTCGTATACGCTGTATCTTGATTGGGAATTTCCTTTGAATGTATACGAACTCTACTGCCATAAAGAGCAGGACCAAAGCCGTATCCAGCAAAACCATAAACAGCGAATTGTCGGTAATTTGCAACAACACGACAGTACCCATTGCACGAATGAAAATTCGCAGTAGCTTGATCGAATTGCTGAATACAAACTGATTATGTCCTGTGATCACACCGGATAGAATACCGTCAAAAACATGGAGCAACATATTGAAGGAAAACACAATAAACAGATATTGTGCTTTCTTGATCTGTAACTGCGTAAAAGTATTTGCATAGGTATAGGGAACCAGCAAAATAATGACAAAAGAAACCAGTGCAATGACAATGCACAAAAGCACTGCCTGAATGATACTCATCGAAACAAATTCAGAAATCTTGTATTCCTCATTCGCTGCACGATACTTTGCTATATAGCGCATAACCGTGTTTCCCAGGCCCACATCCAAAACCATAACAGAGCCTGCCAATGCAGCAATTGATTTATATACGCCGTACTCCGCATCGCCTAATCTGCCAATAATATATGGTGTAATAAAAAAACCATAAAGAGAGTTGCAGATAATCAGCAAATAAGATAGCACTGCGCCTGACTTAACCTGATTCAGCTTCAATTTTTACCCTCCGCAACAGCGATTTCCTGCATCGTCACAAAACAAAACTTTTGATGCTCGCAGCTTTTTCTTAAAAAGCTCTCGAAATTTTCCAGCCAAATGTTGTTGATCAGTTTAGGATGCCCAATAACAGCAACATAGGCATTGCCTTTTGCTTTTCTTGCATACTTTTTCAATCCGCGTAAAATCACGGTAAACTTAAGGGAATCGACGCTTAATCTTTGTTTTCCCTTTCCGTATGAAAGCAACAAGCTCAATCGGTTGGGGGCTTTTTTCTTCGTGGGGGTTGTGTTTTGTCCAATATAGGCGCCTCTCATGGTACCTAACTGAAGAACCCGCTCAGACGAAGGCATCAGAATACGCCTAAGCAGAGAATTTGACACACAGCCGACGGGAACCTCATAGGTATCTCCGTTTTCTTTCTTCACCTGCTTGGAAATCGCCCCATCGTTCCTCAGCCACCAGCCGGTTTTCCCCTCCGGGACATCCATATAGTCATAAACATTGATTCCGTCTGCTTTCATCATTGCAGAAACAGAGGAATCTATGAAAATACCGTTTTCATTGAGGACTCCAAACAGCTTCTCATGGGGCTGAGCGCAATAGCCTCCTGCACGGTAAGCCACGCAACGGTATGCAGGATCTAC
>JAFOZC010000130.1 GCA_017391305.1 Oscillospiraceae bacterium
GGTGAAACAATTTTGGTTATACCTGTAGCTATATTTACACTCTTGAGAGTTGTAAAGCGGCGTTTGTTGGCATCGTAATTGTTTTCGCGATAAATTACGGTTTTGTTGTCGTTTGCGAGCGTAAAATTTCGGTTTATGGGGCTGTTTGAAGTTTGCACACAGGCCCTTGCCTCTCCCTCCGGGAGAGGTACCTCCCGAAGGGAGGGGGAGAGGGATGTGCAGACAGTGGGTGGAGGGATGCAGTTTCGCATAAGGAATTGGTGCGGTTATTCTGTGGGAAATTTCGTAAAACGGGAGAAATTTGCCTGAGAATGGGTTTCGGGCGATTTGTAGATGAAAGTGAATAAAATTACCTGTAAAGAGTCAATTAAAGAATCGATTCAAATGACATTTCAAATATCGGAAAATACACTGTAACACATCAAAAATGGCAAAATGAAAAATTTGTGCAAAATGACGAAAAATAATAGGGGAACCCCTGTTCAAACATAGCAAAGTATAGCAAAGCATGGCAAAGCATGGCAAAAATGGCTATACCAAGGCCAAAACCGATACCGAAACCGATGCCGAAACCGACACCGATTCCTCACCTGCTACCTTCGCTTCGCTTCGGTAGCGGGAGGGGGAGGCGCTCTGCGCCCCCCGATGCTCCTGTTTTTGAGGGAAAAAAGAAAAAGACAGAAGTTTCTGTAGCAAAGAATGGGGAAAATTCCGGTATTATGCAGAAAATACCGAATATATGATGAAAAAACAGGCTTGAAAGGCAGACGAAAAATCGGGCTGTTGATTATTTGGCTCTTAGTTTGCTTGTATGAGTGTTTTACTGTCACCATAGGGTGGGATACTCTGAGGTTGCTGTTCTTTGCGTGTAGGTGGCTTCCTGTTCCATTTTGAAGGCTTGCATCAGGTTGGATCGGGGGAAAATGGGCTTCTGTCCAAGGGAATAGGGGGTCGAAGGTACAACAGCTCCTCTCCCGGTGCCGAAATTAGGGTGGAGCATCCCTTCGGCAGGGCTGTTTCCTATGGCGCACACCAAAATTTTCGAGGTTTACATAATTCTGAGTGACTTTCACCAAGGAAAGAGTAAGGAAAAACGAGGAATTTTGCCCGATTTTTTGCATATTTGATAAAGCAAAGCTACAGGTCAAAATTGAGGGGAGCTACATCACGGATACAAAGAAACGTAACAGTATAAATTATAGGCTTTTCCATCCTCTGTGTCGGCCGGAGAGGGGGGATCCGTTATTTTTGGATCATGCCCCTCTGCCCTTTCCGAGGGGCATAAGAATGGGCAGTAATTTTTTCTTCAAAGAAAGTCTGAGACAGCAATGCACGACCGTCGGGGTAAGACGGTCGTGCATTGTCGGATATGGAGCTTCTATGCTCCGAGTTGCTGTGGGAGGCGGTGTATTGGGGCTTTGCCTTTCCTCACCGCCGTCCCCCGGGATGGGTGGGGGAAGTGCCATAGACGATGTCGGTCATGAGGATGTCCCCTTCGATCTGTCCTACGGTCAGGTGGTAGCTTTCCCCTTCCTTGATCTGCGGACAGCTCAGGACGATAGAAGAGGAGGATTTGGTGGTTTCCCAGCTTAAGATCTCCTCTCCGAAGCTGTTTTTCAAGCTGACCTTACTGCCGGAGGGCTGGGTGCTGTAGGAGACGAAGATGCTTCCCTGGGTAGAGCCTGCGCCGAAGCCCGTTGCCATGCCGGTTGCTCCGGCGGCGATGAAGAGCCCTCCTGTGACCGTGGCCTCTCCGTTACAGTCCAAGGCGCTGTTTCCGCCTCCCGATGGGCCGGAAATATAGGTTTCTCCTCCCGTGACGGTGAAAATGCCGTTGGAATCAATGCCGTCTCCCTTGGAATCTACGAAGAGTCTTCCGCCGGAAAGGGTAATATAGGCCTCCTTGTCCACGGCGAACATATCATTCCTGCCCATGCCGCTACCGTCTGCCCCGCCTGCGGCATTCAGACCGTCATCCGAGGCAACAATGTGGATTCGGCCTCCAGCAATTTCAATGCAATGGCCTTCCAGACCCTCATAGGCAGTGGGGACAGTGACCTCTCCCCCACGGATCTGCAAGAGCTCCTCTGCGTGGATGCCGTCATCTCCGCTTTCTACGGTGAGACTTCCGCCGAGGATCTCCACATTTCCCTTGCTGTGAATGCCGTCATCGGCGCTGTTGATTTGGAAGCTTCCCCCTTGGATCAGAATATCATCGGCGGCATTGATGCCCTTGGTGCCGGTGCTGCTGTCCTCGGTAACGGCAGTACTTGTGGGTCGGAAGCCGGGAGCTTCTTCATAGTGGGTCTCACCCTTGCTGCTGCCTCCCCCTGCGGTCAGGATAAAGCTGCCGTCGTCGATCCGCAGGGCAGAATCGGTGCTGATGCCGTCTCCTCCTGCCTGAAGGGTAAAGCTACCCCTTGCAATATAGATGTAGGCAGAGAGGGGGTCTACGCTGTTGTCGGTGTTCATACCGTCCTTTTGGGTCTCCAGAGTGAAAGTGCCGTCCCCTACTCGGATGCTACCCTCGGTACTTATGCCATGACGTTGGGCCTTGATGTCATAGCTCCCTCCCAGGAAGACTAAGTCATCCTTGCACACAATGCCGTGATCCGGAGACTGCAGGAAGAGAGCGCCTTCCCCGTTGAAGCTCAGATCGTCTTTGGCAAAAATGACAGCATCGATCTTATTGCCACCCTCTGTGGAGAAGGACTCTTCTGTCAGCAGGCGGTTCGTCCCCTTTAGGGTGACCACGACCTTCTCTGCCTGCTTCACATACAGGGCGGCGGTTTGCTCTGCGGTTATGACAGCGTTGTCCAAAATCAAATGGACATGGTCATTTTTATCCACATCCACGACGATACTGCCGTGATATTCCCCGAAAAAGCGGTACTTGCCGGGAGAACGGACGGTGATGCTGTCCTTTCCGACAGAGATCCCTCTGTCTTCACAGACAGGGCCTTGTGCTGTCAGGTGAACGGGAATGCTGTCTTCTGTACTGCTGTCCCTGTCTCGTTGGGAAAATTGCTCTTGGGCAAAGAGCTCCGCGGTTTCTACGGTAGTGGGGGTACTGCTTTCCGCGGGATCACTGCTGTCGCAGCCCCAGACGGTCAGGAGCAGACATAGACAGAGGATGGAGAGGAATATTGCTTTCATAAAAGCCTCCTTTCTTGCTGATAGAAACGCAGGGGAGACTACGACAGAGCATGCCATAGTCCCCCCGAAAAAATATTCCGTGTATCAAAGCTCCACTGTGCTCACACCGGATCTTGCGATCATGATCTCCAGATTTCCGTTACGGCAACGGAGCTTGTCGATCAGCTCCTTCTCCTTGGCAGGATCCTTGAGTACGATGTAATAGCTCAGACGGAAGAGGCTGCCCATGTTGGTGGTGCGTACCGATTCCAGCTCATAGGAGGCGGTGTATTCCTCCAGAAGATCGGTGAAGATCTCGGTATAGTCCAGATCCTCGGGAATGGTGACGGTGAGAACCCGACCGGTCTTAAAGCTGCCGAAGCTGAGAGAGGCGTATACCACCCAGACAAGGCCAAGGAGCAGGGCAAAGAGCACCGCATAGCCCAAATAGCCCATACCGCAGATCAGACCTGCACACATAGCCATGAACAGCATGCCGATCTCTCTGGCAGAGCCGGGGGCGGAACGGAAACGAACCAGACTGAAAGCACCTGCCACAGCCACACCGGCGCCGATGTTGCCGTTGACCAGCATGATCACAACGCAAACCACAGCGGGAAGGATGGCAACAGTTCCCGCAAAGCTCTTACTGCATCTGCCCTTATACAGGTAGCACAGCAGGAACAGCAGGCCGATGCCCAAAGCAACTCCTATACAGATGAGAAAATCCGCAGGAGAGATCACAGTAGCGGAAGCGGAATCGAATAAGCCTTTAAACACAGAGTTTTCCTCCCTTGAACAACAAATTTTGATAGGCAGTACCGTATTTGGAAAAGGATGTTTTATAGATCTTGTTTTGGGTCAGAAATTCGGACATCCACAGGGGGATGGCACCGGGGGCCTTGATCTCCAGCAGAGTCAGCTCCCGGGGGAGAATGGCTGTGCCGTAAGCCGGAGAACAGAGGCTGAGATCCGTCTGCCTTGCCAGAATATTCTCGTCAAAGGTCACACGGAACTCACTGCCGTCCAGACTGTAGAAGGCCTCCCGTTCATAGGACAGGAAGACCGTTGGCTGCAGCTCCCTATAGAAATCACGGAAATAGTGGATCTCTTCTCCGATCTGTCCCGGAGGCTTTTCCCTGTCGTTGCCTGCGATCCAATCCAGAGCCTTTGGGAAAGCCATGGACAGGCGGCGCTTATAGACAACTTTCTTGAATTTCTTCTTCAATTCTACAAAGGCATCTTCTCCCGGGCCTAACTGCCTGTAGCTGCGGATTCGCAGCTTTTCCTTATACAGGGGTCGTTCAATGGAGGCACGGATGAGACGGTAGTTGGGGGTGTCGTAGTAGATATTGCGAATGGTCGACCGTCCATACTGATCGATGGCCATATAGGGCTCCATGACCTTCAAAAGAGCCTCTTTCTGAGGACGGGTCAGTATGTACTTCAGCTCAAAGCGCATGAAACAAGACTGATATGCCATGCCCTGCCTCCTTCTTGCGGAAATAGGAGAAGAACCATTAAATTCCTTTTCCATACTCAGTATAGCAGGGGCTACTGAATCTGTGCTGAAAAACGCAGACCAAAGGGGAAAATCTCAGGCGCTATGGGAAAAATCAGCGATATCCGGCACACAGGGAACCGAGTATCGCTGATTTTGTATAGAAGGGGATCAGAGACCCAGCTTTTCCAGTGCGGCCATTTGGACGCAGATGCAGAAAATATCCATTGCCTGCTTCAGCTCCTCCACGGGGGGCAGACTGGGGGCAATGCGGATGTTGCTGTCCTTGGGATCCTTGCCGTAGGGGAAGGTGGCACCGGCACCGGTCATGACCACACCGGCCTCCTTACACAGAGCCAGAGCACGCTTGGCAGTGCCTTCCATGGCATTGAAGGAGACGAAGTAGCCGCCCAGAGGCTTTTCCCATTTGGCAATGTCCAGAGGGGCGATCTGCTCCTCCAGAGCGTCCAGTACAGCGGAGAAACGGGGACGGAGGATCTTGGCATGCTCCTGCATGAGGGCAAGGACGGTCTCCTTATCCTTCAGGAAGAGAACATGGCGAAGCTGGTTCATCTTGTCATAGCTGATGGACTGGAAGGCCAGCAGGGAGGTGATGTACTTCTGGTTCTCTACGCTGGCTGCCATAACTGCCACACCGGCACCGGGGAAGGTGATCTTGGAGGTAGAGGCGAACTCATAGACCATGTCCGGGTTTCCTGCTTCCCGACAGGGGGTCAGAATGTCACGGAAGGGACGGAATTCGCCGTAAACCTCGTGGACGCAGTAGGCGTTGTCCCACATGAGGGCAAAGTCCGGGGCAGCGGGCTTCAGATTGGCGATGCGGTCAATGGTCTCCTCGGAATAGATGATGCCGTCGGGGTTAGAATACTTGGGAACACACCACATACCCTTCACGGTGGGATCCTTCACAGCCTCTTCCACCGCATCCATGTCCGGGCCGTTTTCCGTCATGGCCACGGTGATCAGCTCCATGCCGAAGTTCTCCGTGATCTTGAAATGGCGGTCATAGCCGGGAGAGGGACACAGGAACTTGACGGTTTCCTCCTTTGCCCAGGGACGGGGGGAATGGAGCAAACCGTGGGTATAGGCCTTGGCGATCAGGTCATACATCAGGGTCAGGCTGGCATTGCCGCCGACCAGGATCTCCTCGGGCTTGGTGCCTAAGAGCTCGGCAAAGAGCTTCTTGGCGCAGGGAAGGCCGGTGAGCTCTCCGTAGTTTCTGGCATCAATGCCGTCTACCTTACAGTTATCAATGGTCAGGAGATCCAGCATGGGAGCGGACAGCTCCAGCTGCTGCACTCCGGGCTTGCCTCTGGCCATGTTCAGATTCAGCCCCAGGGACCGGTAGTGCTCGTAACGGGCTTGCAGAATTGCGTACGCTTCTTGTCTCTCGGCGAGGGTCAGCTGGGAATAAGCCTTCATAATGATGTTTCCTCCTTATTGTCAGGATACTTTAATATAATCGGCGGTCTTGCTGTCATTCATCAGGTGCAGCTCACGTCCGTCAATTTCAAAACGATAGTCTAATATGTAGGGTTCGCCGTTTGCGGTCATATCGCAGTGCAGGAAGTCGCCGGATACAGTGAATTGACCGTAAATCGTTCCGGCATCCTGTCCCTGGTACAGGCAACTGACGGTCATACTGCCGTCTTCATGAAATTCGATGGTCTCTACCATGTCAAGCTCACCGGGATCTAAGCTTCGCCACATGCCTATGAGCATGGGGGGAATGGGATCGGCGGTGGGGACTGTGGTGCTTGCTTCAGACTTGGGCTCTGTGCTTACGGGGGGCTTTGTTTTGCCGCAGGCAGTGAGAAGCAGAAGACTCAGAAGCAGAAGGATCAGAATTTTTTTCATAAGCTCCTCCAAAAATGTGCGCGGAAGCATTCCTCTCCGCTTTCCTTGATGCCCAGTACATAGCCGTCCTTGGCAAGTAGGCGGATGCCCTCTCCTGCGAAGCATTCCCGATCATAGATCACTTCCAGATCGGTACAGCCGGGGAACAGCTCCTCTGCGTGACGGATGTAGCGGACATTGTTGACGTGGCCGTTTTTGTCGATCTCTTCCGGGCGAACGGTCCAAAGAGCTTCTTCGGTCATGTTCTCCGGTAAGGTGATCCGTTTCACCGCACCCTCCCGTTCAGGCGTCACAGTGGGGGCGGCCATGACCGGAGGAACAGACTTCATGCTGACAAGCTTCCGACTCTCTGCGCTGACCAGAGCCCAGCTATAGATGCCGTAGCCGATCTCCTCCTCCCCTTCCCAAATGCTGTAGTCACGGATGCTGACCAGGGAAGAGGGCTTTCTCAGCCAAGTGCGGATCTCTACCTCCCCTTGGGGCAAGCGATCCAAATGGACCTTGCCTCGGACGATCATCCACAGACAGTGGAATTCCCCCAGCATTCGCTCAAAATGGATCTGCAGATCATGGCTATGCCCCGTGGCCGCCTGCTGCAGCAGCTCCATAGTCTCCCACAAAGAACCGGGAGCCGAGCCGGTAATATGATATATTTCTTCCATGGAGAGAATATACTCCTTTTTTCCGATGATTCATCTTATATATTATCACAAGGCCAACCTTTCGTCAAGAATCGCCACAGCATTTTCTCCCATCCAAGGATTTTTTCTTCCGATCCCCCACCAAACAGAAGAAAAAGCATTTTCTCTATCAGCTATTTTAGCCCACCCTGCCGGAAAAAAGAAAAATTTGTTTGAAAGATCGCACTTCTCGTGGTATACTAACTAAAAATGCTTTTCATTCTTTTGAAAAGGTACTTCAGATTTTCCGTTGACTGCAAGTGTAGTTGCAGAGTATAATGAACGTATAACGTAATCATAATAACAGCACCCTATGTGGAAAGGAGCGAAAGGTATGCTTAAAATCTATTTCGGCGATATGAAGGAAGAAGCCGTTTACAATACAGAAGTTTACTTTAAAAATGTGTTTGAAGATCACTGGCTTGAGGACGACTTTGCAAGAGAAATTATTAAAGGTGTCGATAAATCAGAGGTGATTGATACACATCTTATCAAAAGTCCGGTGTTGGGAATGATCCCTCCAACAATGTTATCCGGTGGCGTCAAGACCCTTTTGCTCATTAAGAATTGCCCCAATATGGTTTTCAATGCTTCTACCTGTGGAGACAATTGTGCAAAGTATATTCTTAAACTTGCAAGGGAACAAGATGTAACCATAAATCTTCACCACATTATGCGATTTAACACAAGGTTTGAGGCACTGATTCTGAATGACAATACTACCGTTTCCAATATGGAGCAGCTAATCATAGCGTCTGCAAGGTATGTTTGATTGGAGGTTCCCATGACCGGAAAATACGAAATTAAAATTTCTAACAACAGAGTGTCATTCACACTCATTCTTGAAAGAAACATATCCATCATTCGAGGCGATAGTGCCACAGGCAAGACTACCTTGATCGGATTGCTTCGAGATTACGAGCAACACGGGAAAAGCAGTGGTGTCTCGGTTCAGAGCAAAAAGCCCTGCCGTGTTCTGACGAGGGATGATTGGCAGGAACGCATAGAACGCATACGTGACAGCATTATTTTTATTGATGAGGGAAATGATTTTGTTAAATCTGAGAGATTTGCAGAAGTTGTTAAGAATAGCAGCAACTATTATGTAATCATTACGAGAGAGAATCTCTACCAACTTCCCTATAGTGTTAACTCGATCCTAAAGCTGAAAACAACAAATCGACGGAAGAAGACCTATATCCGTTCCTATCCTCTGTATGATCGATTGAATAATCCGATTGAGCAAATAACCGGTTCGGACCTGGTGATTACAGAAGATTCCAATGCAGGATATGAATTATTTCTTAGTATCACCCAATCCCACGATGTCGCATGTATCCCTGCTAACGGAAAATCCAATGTTTTTTCTCAAATCATCGACCATGTGGATGAAAAAATCTTAGCAATTGCGGACGGTGCTGCCTTTGGTGCTGAGGTTGATAAAATATATCAGCTAATGGAGGAACATCCCAATAAAGTTACCCTTTATTTACCGGAATCTTTTGAATGGCTCATACTGAAATCCGGTATATTGGGGGCCCAGACACCTGTAGATATCTTGGCTACTCCCTCTACATATATCGATTCAAGCCTTTATTTTAGTTGGGAACAATATTTCACTGACCTTCTGATTCAAATAACGAGCAATACCATCCTTCGTTACAATAAGCGGCACCTAAATCCCGTCTACCTACAGCCGGCTAATGTCGCAAAATTCTTGGACGCTATTCGAGACTGATGCGATGATCATAACCACGCAAACTGTCACCTGTCTTCCGGGCAAAAGAAATACCGTACACAGCAAAACCGAATGGTATGGATTGTGTCGCTGTATATGAAAGCCATCCTATGCACATCGAACCACTCAAGGTTGATGTTTGTTTTTAAGTTACAAATGTTGGTAAAGACACTGCTAAAAACATCTCGACAAAGTAGGATAGGGGACGGTTCGAGACCGCTGAAAAAGTCGCTAAAAATCAGGGAACGGTCTCGATTTGACTCGTATAATAGCAACGAAAGACTTGTAGCAAGACTTAATTTGATGTTTTTCCAAGAAATTCGGACTTTTTCAGTGATCTCAGACGGTTCTCTGTCTTGGTGCTAAAAGCTTGATAAAGTCATGAAAACAGAAGAAAACTGCCGTTAGTTTCATAAAAAAACTCCGAAAGACACTGAACCGTCCGAAACTGCTGAAAAAGTCCGAAATTGTTATAAAACAATTGATTTTTGTCATTATACAGGATTGCGAATGACTTGTTATAGGTTGAAATTGTCGTTTATTCAAAATTTAGGCGACTTTTTCAGTGGTTTCGAACCGTCCCCTTTAAAGATAACATCAGTATTGGCGATAAAATACATGCAATAGGAGGAGAATAAGATGAAACCTTTCCAAAACGCGTCAAAACCAACTGTGCGTATTGAATTAAAAGGGATTTTGTCTGAATTTAGAGAAGCTCTTGAAGAAGAAATTGATAAAATCGAAAAGAGCGGTCAATCTTCCACCCTTCTCTTTTCCGGGCGGCAAATTGAAAGTCATGGCGCTGATTTTTGGTATCGATTTAATGTTGAATATGCCCCGGTTCTTCCGGCTGACACACCTTGTAAGTTAGTTGTTGGCAAGGATTTTTTCGATGTTACTGTTATAAGCTTTGAAGAAAGCTCCGTTGTGGTCTCCTCTAAGGTCACTCTGCCTGAGACCATTGGAAAAGCACGACTTGAAAATGGTGCTACAGTGCTGATGAAACGCCTGATAAAATGTATTGAGGAAAACTCCAAAAAAGAGAATCCCGCAGGTAACCGTATGCTCTCCACTGACGACCGAGTCTATGCTGCAAAGAAGATATTTAACTATGGCGATTTAGCTCTAAAAAATAGTAACACCGACAGCCAAAACAACGCCATCAGATCTGCGCTTACAAATGATATCACATATATTTGGGGGCCTCCGGGCACCGGAAAAACCACTGTAATCGGCCAAATCGTTGACGAATTATACAAACATAATCGATCGGTATTGGTGGTATCACACACTAACACAGCTGTCGACGGTGCAATTGAAAAAGCGGATGAAACATATTTCGAAACAACTTCAAGTAGCGATGTGGCCTATCCGATTTTACGAATGGGAATTCCAACAAAAAAGTCATTACCAGAAAGAGTTTTGTTAGAACACCAC
>JAFOZC010000001.1 GCA_017391305.1 Oscillospiraceae bacterium
CAAGATCCTTGTGGAATTCCACGGCTTTGTCAAGAGCAACGACAGCAAGGATGCCTATATTACCCTGGATTACGTTTATGTTGGACCCAGAGCTACCATGCCCACCAAGGATGACAGCTATCTGTTCTTTAACTACACAGACTCCGCCGCCGCCCGTTACCGCTATGCAAGCAACAGCTACAGCGGCTACAATTTCGACATGGATACCCGTTGGAATGTAGAGCGGAAAGATCCTGCCAGCGGTACCACCGTGGCAGTGACCAAGACCGTAAATACCAACGAGGGTACCTTGAACCTAAGCTTCCACGATTGGGATACCCAAGTAAAATCCACCATGTTCGGTGCTTACCAGAGCAATTCCAACCCCTTGCGCTACAATCCTGCCAAGGCGGAGGTCCTGCAGCTCCGCTTTAAGATGACAAACATTAAGGCCGCCAACAGTAATGCCAATCCCTTCATCCGTCTCTGGTACGGGAAGGATGTAAACGGAAGCATCCAATCCACCTATGATAAGGCTTACCATTTGGGCAAGAACTTCGTCTCCGACGGAGAATATATGGTGGTCACCGTCGAGCTCTTCTCTCAGAGTGAGATCAATGCAAACCAAGGTGTCAGCGGCTTCCCCACCACCACTTTTGCAAATGCAGGGATCATCACCGCCGTCCGCATCGGCTTCCACGACTTTACTGCCAATGTGGCAGGTAGCCCCGGTGAGATCGAGGTGGATTACATCTACATTGGCCCGAAGAGCCAAATGCCTACCCCCCATACCTATGAAGAAACCATAACCGCTCCCACCTGTACCGAGAACGGCTCGGTGACCTATACCTGTACCAACTGCGGAAGCTCTTATACAGAAGTCCTCCCTGCCACAGGACACAAGGAGGTACCCACCCCTGCTCATGAGCCTACCTGTACCGTCCCCGGCTTAACCGAGGGCAAGCATTGCGAGAACTGCGGTCTGGTGATCCTTGCACAGGAGGAGATCCCTGCTCTCGGTCATACACCGATCACCGTACCAGGCACCCCTGCCGGATGCACCACTCCCGGTCTGACCGATGGAAGCTATTGCAACCTTTGTGAGCTTGTCCTAACAGAGCAGACAGAAATTCCCGCTACCGGCCATACCGTGGTCACCATTCCCGGCACCTCCGGGGATTGTACCTCTTCCGGAATGACAGAAGGCGCTTATTGCTCCGTCTGCAAGCTTATCCTGAAAGAATCCGTAGAAATTCCCGCAACAGGTCATGTCGAGGTCATTGATCAGGCAGTAGCCGCAACCTGCACCGAATCCGGCTTAACGGAAGGCAAGCACTGCTCTGTATGTAACACTATCCTCACCCCACAGGAGAGTATTCCTGCCAGCGGTCATACAGAAGTCATCGACAAGGCTGTCCCCGCAACCTGTACGGTGGACGGACTGACGGAAGGCAAGCACTGTGAGATCTGCGGAGAAGTTCTTCTTGCACAGGAAACTGTTCCTGCAAAGGGTCACACTCCCGTTACAGATCCTGCTGTGGAAGCCACCTGTACCGAAGCAGGCCTAACAGAAGGTCAGCACTGCGAGATCTGCGGAGAAGTTCTCCTTGCACAGGAAAGCATTCCTGCAACAGGACATATAGATACCGATCCTGCGGACAACCGCTGTGATGTTTGCGGCGCACGGATGAAGGAGGCTGTGCTTCGCTTCCGTACCATCAGCTTAAAGGGCAATATCGCCATTAACTACTACATGGATCTGTCCGATGAGGTTGCCGCAGACGAAAATGCCTATATGCTCTTCACATTGGAAAACGGCAAGCAATTTAAGATCCCTGCAACAGAGGGCGAGCATACGCTGTATCAGAAGGCCTATTATTACGTCTTCTCCTGCGCCGTTTCCGCAAAGGAAATGACGGATACCGTCATCTGTCAATTCTTCTGGGAGGGAGGTCAGACAGAGGAATACACCTACTCCGTCAAGACCTACGCAGACCGCATTTTGGCAAGCAACTCTTCCCAAAAGCTCCGTGATCTGATCTATGCCATGCTCAACTACGGCGCGGCCTCTCAGATCCACTTCGAGTACCACACCGAGCGCTTAGCAAACGCAGGACAGGAAGTCCCGGACTACACTCAAATTACCATTGAGGGCTTCCCCGTGAACACCAAGCAAGGAACGACCCTCGCTACCTACGCAGGCGCCTCCCTCCTGCTGACCTCGGAGACCACCCTCCGCATTTTCTTCACCGTAGACAGCAGTATCGCAGAGCTATTTACCGTCACCTATAAGGGCGAAGTTCTTCCCTTAGGCCTCAGATCCGGCAAGTATTACGCAGATATTCCCGATATTTCTGCCAAGGATTTAGACGAATATTTCACCTTGACGATCTGTGACGGCACGGAAACCGCTGAAGTCAGCTATGCTCCCCTTTCCTACTGCGCCTCTATCATTGAAAATGCCAAGGGCATCCACGACAGAGAGCTACAGGATGTAGCCGCCGCTATGTACCTATACAACGAAGCTGCAAATGTATATTTTGCCAAATAAGGCACAATGATCCCACCAAACAGCTCCTGTAGTTTTCTCGGTGAAA
>JAFOZC010000131.1 GCA_017391305.1 Oscillospiraceae bacterium
ATGATGCCCAAGCTCAAGCAGATCCGTCAGTGGATCGACCTGCACAACCCCCAATGCGAGTTAGAGGTAGACGGAGGCGGGAATGTGGAAACCGGCAAGATCTGCTGTCAAAACGGTGCCAATGTTCTGGTAGCAGGCAGTGCTTTCTTCAAAAGCGCCGATCCTGCCGCCTTTGCCGTAAAGGTAAAGCATCCCGAGCTTTGATCTCATAGCATATAGTTCGCCCCTTGCGGTACACAGCTACCGCAAGGGGCGAACTTTCTGTCTACGATTCCGGAGAAAGGTTGGAAAGACAGAGATCAAAATGACTGCCCCGTAGCTCCAATAGTCCTTCCTTTCGCATTTTGGAAAGTTCGTTGGACATGGCACTGCGATCCACCGAGAGATAATCCGCAAGCTGCTGGCGGTTATAGGGAATGGTGAAGGAGGAGCTTCCCTGACGTGCCGCCTCCGCTGTCAGATAGGACAGAAGCTTCTCCCTTGTGGTACGCATGGACATATGATCCAGCTTCTGCTCCAACAGCCTGTTCCTATTTGAAATAGATAGAAACAGATTCTGAATCACCAGAGTATGGAATCGGCAAGCAGTGGAGCAGGTAGTCAGGGTTTTGGTAACATCGAAAAATAACACCGTACTATCTTCCATAGCGATCACATCGTGGAGAAGTGGCTCTGTTCGGTTCACGGCATAAGCCTCCCCATATAGCTCACCGGGCAGGATTTCACCCAAAATACTACGATTTCCCCAGAAATCCTCCTTCTGAACATAGAGCTTCCCCTCAGCAAGCAGAAGCATATCTCCCACGGTCTCCCCTCTGCGGAGGATATATTGCCCCTTCTCATAGCGCCGCTTTGCCGCTCCCAGACAGCCAAGCATAGCGGCGATCTCATGATCCCGTACCCCGTAGAAGAGCGGTGTTTTTGCCATAAGTGAAAAATATTTCTCCATTTTCTCCTCCTTGTTGGAAATACAACAGATTTGTTTGAAATATTATACTATAATACAGACACAAAGTAAAGACATTCAGAAAGGATGTGGAAAATATGTTAATGGAAGGTTGCCAGGGAAAGCCCCGTACTCCCACCATCCACGAAAAGATCTGCCCCAACTGCGGAGAGCTCATTGAGCTGTTCTCCATTGATACCCAAGTCCCCTGTGAGCGTTGTGGCTTTGTGGCCTATAATGACACTCTGAGCTGTGTCCAGTGGTGCGAGCATGCCCGAAAATGTGTAGGGGATGAAATGTATGGAAAAATGATGGAAATTGTCCGCATGCAAAAGGAGCAAGCCCGTGAGCAGCGGCAGAGAAAGGAGCCTAACCATGATACGTAAGATCATTTCTATTGATGAAAGCAGGTGTAACGGCTGCGGTCTGTGCATAAGCGCCTGCCATGAAGGCGCTTTGGGTCTGGTAGAGGGAAAAGCCCGTCTTCTCAAGGAGGATCACTGTGACGGTCTGGGAGATTGCTTGCCTGCCTGTCCCATGAATGCCATCACCTTCACCGAACGAGAAGCCCCTGCCTATGATGAACAGGCTGTGCGCCGAAGCAAGGGTATCTCCTCTTGCCCGTCCCCGAACAGCGGTCATAGCCCCCAAGGTGCTGTGTCCAATTTTCCTATCCAGCTCCGATTGGTCAATTCCAAGGCAGAATTTCTACAGGATTCCCAACTTCTTGTTGCCGCAGATTGCTGTGCCTACTGCCGACCCAATTTCCATGAGAGCTTCCGGGACGGAAAGGTTCTGCTCATCGGCTGTCCCAAGCTGGATCCTGTGAATTATGAGGAGAAGTTTGAGGAGATCCTCAGGAATAACCGTATCCGTTCTATAACACTCACCCGTATGACTGTCCCCTGCTGTGGCGGTCTGAGCTATGCTGTGCAAAGGGCTATAGAGCGCTGTGGGCAGGAGATCCCCCTACAGATCATTCGGATCCGACCCGACGGAACCACCGAATAATACTGTTTCTTGATAAATTAGAAATAAGTATAAACCGTCAGACCCGATGGATCGGAGACTATTTCGATCCATCGGGTCGTGCTTTCAGTTCAAGTAATAGGCAGAATCTGTAGAGAAGAAATAGAGGATCTTATCCTTCACAGGCAGATGGAAGATTCGACCCAGAGCATCCGCATAGGTGTCGATCTGACCCCGATAATATTCCGCTCTCTCCTGTTCGTTTCCTTTTTTGATATGATCGGATTTAAAGTCCAGAACCGTGAGCTGATCCTTCTCCACAATACAACAATCCGTCACACCTTGGAGGAGGAAATGCTCTCCCTTTAACTGCGGATCATACTTCTCCCCTTCTTCCAGAAGAGAGAATTTAAACTCACGGATCACCTGCTCGGCATTGAGAACTCTCTGTCCGACCTCTGAACGGAAGAAGGCAAGGATCTTCTCCTCCGGCACAGCGGCAGCCTGCTGTTCTGTCAGGAATTTCTGTTCTTTCAGACGATCCAGCTCACTGCGAACTCCCTCCGACGTGGTGCAAAGCTCATAGCGAATATACTGCATCGCCATGTGTATGGCAGTTCCCCGTTCTGCGGGGCTTAAGAGCTTTTCCTTGAAGTTGGGACGGTCGAATTTTGGAGTCGGCGGTGTGGAAGGCGGCGAGAGCTCTTCGTCTGTGACCTTTCCCTTCAGTTGGGTAGCGGTCAGCTTGCCCGCTGTTTCCGAAGCACTGCGGTGGGAATAGGAGAAGGGAAACAGAGGAAGCTGTTCCTCTTGGGGCAGAAATTCCTCCTGCTGACTATCCTCTTCGGACAGCTCCACTCCTACGTGATACTCCATCTTCCAAGGGTAGGGAGAGTCCTCTTTATCACAGCCGATACCGGGACAGAGGACGTCCCCTTCTTTATGGGTGAGGGCTGTCATCAAGATCCAATCTCCCATAGAGCCTGCCCCTTCGATCACTGCGGATGACAGAGGAACAGAGATCCGGGGAGCAAGTGCATCAATTTTCTTTCCCAAGGAAGTATTACAGCAGGTCATGATCAGACGGTGCTCCGGTCTTGTCATGGCAACATACAGGATACGCATCTCCTCAGATAGACTTTCCATCCGTACCTTGTGGGATATGGCCTGCAGGGCGGCGGTGGGATAACTGACATGTTCTGTGGGATCGTAAACCTTTGCAGCAATGCCGAAGCTGTGATCTGTCTGAACACTGAGGTAAGAATCCCGATAGTTGAAGCCCTTGCACAAATCGGAAAGGAAAACAATGGGATACTCCAATCCCTTGGATTTGTGAATGGTGGTGATCTGTACCGCACCCTTCACAGGGGTGTCATCTATGGCAGGGCCTTTCTCCTTCATACGGTCCAAATACCGCAGGAAGGCAGATAAGCCGAACTGCTCCCCACTTTCAAATTGCTGAACCAGATCGGAGAAGGCATCCAGTAAGTGAAGGGATGCAGAGAAGGCGGCACGGAGGGAGAATTCCTCCTCCGCAAGGCTGAAGAGCTCCCTGACACTGCCACGGAGGGAAGCTCTGCGAAGCTCATTGAGAGATCGTAGGAAGGGAGAATTGGGACACTTCTCCCGTAGAGAGGTGTAAATATCGCAATCCGGATGGCCGCCGCGTATCCTTGCAAGCTCCCTTGTGGAGAAGGCCACCACAGGGGAGAACAATACACACAGCAGGGGGATATCCTGATGG
>JAFOZC010000132.1 GCA_017391305.1 Oscillospiraceae bacterium
CCTCGCACAGCCGGACATTGCCCTGATTACCAATGTTGGCACCATGCACATCGAGTATTTAGGCTCTCGACAGGGGATCTTGGAGGCAAAGTTAGAGATTCTGGAAGGCCTGCGCCCCGAGGGGACTGTCCTCTTCTGTGGGGACAACGACCTCCTTGCAGAGGTTGCCCAGGCGCACAATGCCCTGACCTATGGCTTTGGGGCGCACAATGCCATCCGTGCCACAGACCTCCGCACCGAGGAGGAGCGGACGTATTTCACCGTCCATGCCTTTGGTCAGGCCATTGCTGTGGAGCTTCCGGTTCAGGGAGAACACAACGTCCTCAATGCCCTTGCCGCCACAGCGGTAGGTCTCCTTTGCGGAGTTACGGCAGAGGGTATTCAGGAAGGGCTCAGAGGCTTCGCCAACACGGATATGCGGCAGAACACCTACAGCCGTGACGGCCTGTATATCATCGAGGATTGCTACAACGCAGGGCCGGAATCCACCCGTGCGGCTCTGTCTGTACTGGCCCGTCGCCCGGGACGGAGGGTCGCTGTCTTAGGCGGTATGCTGGAGCTGGGGGACTATGCTCCCCAAGCCCACTACGACATCGGCAGGGAGGCGGCTAAGTGTGCAGAGCTTCTCTTTGCCTACGGCGCTCACTGCGACGATACGGTCAGAGGCGCACAATCCATGGCCTATGCCAAGAGCTTCCCAAGCCATGAGGAGCTGGTAGAGGCGCTGAAAAAGGAACTGCGGCCCGGGGACAGCCTTTTGGTCAAGGGCAGTCGAGGCATGCGGATGGAACGGGTCTTACAGCTTCTGTTTGCCCAATGAATTTAGACGGAGGATAGAGATATGTCTGAACTTACCATGATTATCGTATCTGTTGTAGCGGGCTTTATTGTGTCCGCTGTTTCGGGAAAATTCCTGATCCCTGCACTTCGGGCGCTGAAGGCAGGTCAGTCCATTCGTGAGGATGGCCCTACCTGGCACAACAGCAAGGCAGGCACTCCCACTATGGGCGGTCTTATGTTCATTGCCGCCTCTCTGATTTCCATCATTACCGGTGCTATCTTAGGCTGTTGGACACAGGTTCTGGTTCTGGCTCTTGCACTGATCTTCGGACTCATCGGCTTCATGGATGATTTTGTGAAGGTGAAGAAAAAGAGAAATCTGGGTCTGACGAGCAAGCAGAAAATGGCCCTACAGCTTCTGGCCTCTGCGGCCTTCCTGGTAGCCATGCACTTCACCGGCAACCTGTCCTATGAGCTTCGCATTCCCTTTGTGGCAGAGCCTGTGTGGACAGTGCCTGTTTGGCTGTATATCCCCTGTGCGGTGTTCATCATCGTTGGCTGTGTCAATGCGGTGAATCTGACAGACGGTCTGGATGGCCTTGCCTCCGGTGTGACCTCTCCTGTGATGCTGTTCTTCGTTTTAGCGGCTATGGGTCTGAAGGAATACGGCATTGCCACCTTCCCTGCAGCCCTGCTGGGCGGCTTGGGCGGCTTCCTTCTGTACAACTTCTATCCTGCAAAGGTCTTCATGGGTGACACCGGCTCCCTCTTCCTGGGTGGCGCAGTGGTTGGCCTTGCCTTTGCACTGGATATGCCTCTGGTACTCCTCCTTGTGGGTATCATCTACATCATCGAGACCCTGTCTGATATTATTCAGATCGGGTACTTCAAGCTGACACACGGCAAGCGTTTCTTCAAGATGGCCCCCATCCATCACCACTTTGAAAAGTGCGGCTGGTCAGAGATAAAGATTTGGACTGTTTTCGTGGGCTTGACCCTTGCTATGTGTGTTGCGGCCTATTTCGGCGTTCGTATCTGGTTCTGATCGTTTGGGGAAGGGAGGGTTCTTATGCCCCAAAAAACTGCGATCGGGAGTGATCGCGGTAGGATGGATCTTCCTTATCTTATGCTGACCCTGCTCTTAACGGCTCTGGGTCTTATCATGCTCTTCTCTGCCAGCTTTCCCCGGGCCTACCATGTGACGGGGAATTCGGCAAGCTATTTTACCTCTCAGCTTCTCTTTGCCCTTATGGGTGTTGCGGTAATGTATGGCTTCAGCCTTGTACCCTACAGGCTGTATAGCCGTTACTCCAAGCTCCTGTACGGAGCTTGCGTTCTGCTCCTTCTGGGGGTGCTCCTCTTTGGACTTACCGGGGGAGGCGCTACCCGTTGGATCCGTTTGGGCTTTGTCCGTTTCCAACCTTCGGAGATCGCCAAGCTGTCTCTGATCATTTCTCTTGCCAATATTCTGACAAGGCAGAGGGAGCATAGCAGAAGTCCCCGTACCTTCTTTGCCTGCTCCCTTGCCATGCTGATCGTGGCGGTGCTTCTGATTTTAGAGCCCCACTTTTCCGCCACCATTATTGTGGCTTCCCTGTGCTTCCTGATGATGCTGGTAGGTGGGGTCAATACAAAGTATCTTATGACCATCGCCCTTGGGGGTGGTGCGGTACTGCTTCTCCTGATCCTGACAGGGGGCTATACGGGAGACCGTATTATGGCTTGGCTGGATCCGGAGGCCTACCCCTCCGACGAGGGCTATCAGATCGTCCAATCCCTCTATGCCATCGGCTCCGGAGGGCTCTTCGGTCTGGGCTTCGGCATGGGCAGACAGAAATATCTGTACCTGCCGGAGGAGCACAACGACTATATTTTTGCCATTGTCTGCGAGGAGCTGGGCTTCATTGGGGCGATGGGGATCCTGATCCTCTTTGCCCTGCTGATCCTCCGTGGCTATTGGATCGCCATCCATGCCAAGGATCGCTTTTCTATGCTTCTCGCTACGGGGCTGACCACCCTTCTTGCTTTGCAGGTTCTCTTGAATGTGGGGGTGGTGAGCAATCTACTGCCCTCTACGGGGATCTCTATGCCTTTCTTTTCCTCCGGGGGGACAGCGCTGATGATGCAGCTTGCAGAATGCGGAATTCTGCTGAATATTTCCCGCAGCATTTCTCGTGAATAAGGAGAATGTTATGAATGTGATTTTTACCTGCGGCGGCACCGGGGGACATATTAACCCTGCCATTGCCGTTGCCAAAAGATTGAAGGAAAGAAAGCCCAACTGCCAAATCCTTTTCGTGGGAGCGGAGGATGGGATGGAGACCACTCTGATTCCCAGAGAGGGCTTCCGTTTGGAGACCCTGACCATCTCCAACTACTCCCGAAAATTGGATCTCAAGGCTCTACGGCATAATCTTAAAACCGTCCGCACTATCCGCAAGGCTATGAAACGGGCGAGGCAGATCATAGAGGAATTCAAACCCGATGTGATCGTAGGTACCGGTGGCTATGCCAGCTTCCCTATGCTGAAAATGGGTAGCAAAATGGGCATTCCCACAGCCCTCCACGAAGCCAATGCCGTCCCCGGTCTTGCCACCAGAATGGTCTGCGATAAGGTAGACAGGATCATGGTGAGCTTTGAAGAAAGTCGGAAGGAATATAAGCATGCAGACCGTGTCATTGCCGTCGGTATGCCCGTTCGGGAGGAATTCGTCTACACCAAACGGGAGGATGCGCGGAAAGCCCTTGGCTTGGATGACAAGCCGCTGATCGTATCTGCATGGGGAAGCTTAGGGGCTCGGGAGATGAACAAGAAGATCGCCCGATTCATGAAGCTGGAGTGCAAAGAGGGGCGCTACCGTCATGTTCATGCCACAGGCTCCTTTGGCTGGCGCTGGATGCCGGAATATGTGAAGGAACAGGGAGTGGATCTGGCCGCACAGAGCCTTGTGACCATGCAGGAGTACATTTATAACATGCCGGAGCTTATGGCGGCGGCAGACCTGTTTATCAGCCGTGCGGGAGCATCTACCCTGAACGAGATCGCCGCCGCCGGGACACCCTGCATTATCGTCCCCTCTCCCAATGTGACCAACAACCATCAGGAGATGAATGCACGGATTCTGGAACAGCGGGGAGCCGCTGTGGTGATCCGTGAGACAGAATGTGACGGAGAAATTCTTTACAAAAAAGCCTGTGAGCTGTTGGAGGATGCACCTCGGAGACAGGCCATGACCAAGGCACTTCGGGAAATGGCAGTCATCGATTCCGCAGAACGAATTTTGGATATTATCCTGGAGCTGGCGAACCACTAAGCTCAGGGACGCATAGAATGGGCAAATTTCCGAAATAGGAGGTTTGCCTGTGGGCGCATATTGGATCGAGGGCGGAAGCCCTCTGCGGGGGGAGCTTTGCATACACGGTGCGAAGAACAGTATCCTCCCCATTTTGGCGGCAAGTATTTTGACAGGGGGAGTCTGTGAGCTTCACAATTGCCCCCGAATCTCCGATGTGGAGGCGGCCTTGCAGATCTTGGAGCATCTGGGCTGTAGGACAGAGGCAGAGGGACAGTGCATCCGTGTGGATACATATGAGGCGGTTTCCCGTCCCATAGGCTCTGCCATGACGGAGAGAATGCGGGCGGCGATTATCTTCCTTGGGCCGCTTTTGGCACGCTTCGGAAGAGCGGAGCTGTCCTATCCCGGAGGCTGTGCCTTGGGAGAGCGACCCATTGATCTGCATCTTATGGGCCTTCGGCATATGGGCGCAAGCTGTGACAGTGGGGAGGAAGGGGTTTCCTGCACTATGGAACAGCCGAGGGCGGGAGTGATTGCTCTGCCCTATCCCAGTGTGGGTGCTACGGAGAATCTGATCCTGGCGGCAACAGCCTGTCCGGGAGAAACGGTTATCTGCAATGGGGCGAAAGAGCCGGAGATACTGGATCTTGTGTCCTTCCTCCGCTGTTGCGGCGCACAGATTCTGGTGCAGGGCTCTGTGTACAGGATATTTGGGGGCAATGCCCTTCACCCCTGTAGCTACCGTATCATGCCGGATCGCATGGAGGCGGTGAGCTATCTTGCCGCGGCGGCGGCAACAAGAGGGGATATTTCTCTTACAAATGTCTGTCCGGAGCATCTGACAGCCGTTCTCCATGTGCTGAGTCGGGGAGGCTGTGAGATCAGCCGGGGACAGGGGAAGCTCCGCCTGCGCTGTGACAGGCTTTGTGCTGTCAGCCCGATTCGGACAGCGCCCTATGATGGCTTTCCCACAGATGCACAAGCTCCCATAATGGCGGCACTGGCCTGTGCAAAGGGCGTGAGTGTTATGGAGGAAACGGTGTTTTCCAACCGCTTTCTCCACGTGCCTGCCCTCAATGACATGGGGGCAAATATTCACGCTTCCCGTCGCTATGCCATCATTCACGGGGTGAGGAAGCTCCACGGCGCTATGGTAGAAGCAACAGACCTCCGTGGGGGAGCGGCACTGGTGATTGCGGCCTTGGCGGCGGAGGGAAAGAGCCGCATTGACAAAACGGAACACATAGAACGAGGCTATCAGGATTTCTCAGGGAGCTTGCAAAGTCTCGGAGGAAAACTGACAATGGAGTAAACAGCTATGGAACAAAAGAAAGATAAGCCGGTGCAGAGATCGGAGCAATCCATCCAAGCCGGAAAAAAGCGTCGGGAGATCCGAGAGGAAAATGCTCGTCTCCAGCGATTAAGAGAACAGCAGAAGCGGAAGGCGAAGCGCCGAACGGTGAAGCGCATTGACAAGGGGCTTTTCAAGCGCCTGATCATCACTGTAGGCGCTCTTGCGGCGGTGATCCTAAGTATGATCATTTTCTTCCGTGTGGAGCATATTGAGATCCGTGGTGCAGTTTATTATACGGATGATGAGATCCGCAATGCCTGCGGTGTTTCCAAGGGTGACAATCTTCTGACCCTTTCCAGAGGAAAGATCTCCGGCAATATTATGGCACCCTTCAAGTATGTGGATTCCGTTCGGGTCAGCCGACAACTGCCGGATACCCTGGTGATCCGCATTCAGGAGGGAGATCCCAAGTATGCCATTGCGGACAGTCGGGGAGAGTACTATTTGGTCACTGCCCAAGGGAAGATCATGGAGCAGATCCCCCAACGGACAGTGGCGGAATATGCCCTCATCGGCGGTGTCACCATCCGCAATCCTGAGGTAGGGGAACAGATGGAACTCTTTGTGCAGGGAGAAGAGGGAGGTAGCGCCCAGACCCGTTTGCAGGCTCTGCTGACCCTGCTGACAGAGATCGAGGCGGCGGAGCTGGAACGGGAGGTTGCGTCCATCCATGCCCCCTCTGCCGTGCAGATGTCCCTGTGGTATGAGGATCGTTTTGAGGTAAAATTGGGCAGTGCAGACCGCATGGACTATAAGCTGGAATATCTGAAAGCTGTCATTGCCAAGGAGGAAATCTACACAACCGGCAAGATCGACCTGACTCTCAGCGACGGTGATAAGGCTTTTTTGCTCAGAGATGAGTAAAATTTTGAAAAAATGCAAATAATTTTTATGAAAATTGAAGAAATCCTATTGACCTGAGAGTAAATTCAAGGTAAAATAAAAGGGTATAAGTATGCATCCCAAACAGGACGTGTCTGAGAGGTGCCGAAAGGCGGCTTGACAGATCTCGGTACTTGTCAGATGCGTCCTGACTCATTTCATCAGTATACATAGGAGGAGATATCATGTCCGAAGTTTACGCAGAAAAAGTAGTTAATATTAAAGTCATTGGCGTCGGTGGCGCAGGCAACAATGTTGTCAACCGCATGATCGACAGCAAGATCGACGGTGTAGAGTTTGTAGTCGTCAACACTGACCGTCAGGATCTGAACAAGTCCAAGTGCCCCAACAAGATCCAGATCGGTGAGAAGCTCACCGGCGGCATGGGCGCAGGCTCCAAGCCCGAGATCGGCAAGAAGTCCGCTGAGGAAAGCCGTGCTGCTATTTCCAAGATTCTGGAAGGCACTGACATGGTTTTCATTACCGCAGGTATGGGCGGCGGCACCGGCACCGGCGCAGCTCCCATCATTGCTGACCTTGCTCATGAGGCCGGCATCCTCACCGTTGGTGTCGTTACCAAGCCCTTCCGCTTCGAGGGTGCAAACCGTATGAAGCAGGCTGAGGCCGGCATCGCTTCCCTGACAGAGAAGGTGGACTCCCTCATCGTCATCCCCAACGACCGCCTGAAGTATGTCACCGACCAGAAGATCACCTTCGCCAACGCATTCGGTATCGCTGACGATGTTCTGAAGCAGGCAGTTTCCTCTATTTCCGAGCTGGTAGGCTATTCCGAGCGTGTGATCATCAACCTGGACTTCGCTGACGTTTCCGCAGTTATGAAGAACGCAGGCCATGCACACATGGGCATCGGCACCGCTTCCGGCAAGGAGAAGGCAGAGCAGGCCGCTATGACCGCTGTAGCCAGCCCCCTGCTGGAGACCTCCATCAACGGCGCTACCGGCGTTCTGATCAACATCACCGGCTCTGCAGACCTGAGCTTGGAGGATGTGGAGCACGCTGCCAACATCGTTATGGAAGCCGCTAATCCCGAGGCTAACATTATCTTCGGCGCAACCTCTTCCGGCGATCTGGAGGACGAGATGCGTGTTACCGTCATTGCCACCGGCTTTGAGGACAGCTCTAAGAAGAAGCCTGAGGCAGGTCGCGGTCTGTACTCTTCCGCCGCCGCTCAGAAGCCCGCAGTAGCTCCTGCTGAGGCTCCCCGTGCCAAGAACGAGGCAGACATCGACGATATCGACAAGATTTTCGACATCTTCCGCAAGTAATATATCCCAAGAACGGTGCAGGTCACAAGATCCGCACCGTTCTTTTCCGTACCTGCACCCCGTCCTATCCTTCCTGTTGATTGCCCTGTCGAATGATCACGGAATTTGCAGGAAAGTTTGTGCTTTTTGTTTTTAGGGGCTTTACTTTTGTGCGGAAAAGTGTTATACTGTAAAGCGCAAGAGGTAAATAACTCAAGACAATGTAATGGAGGAATGATTTATGAACAACAGAATGAAGCGTTCTAACCCTGAATGTGAGCTGTATCGTGCGATCCTGAAGTTAGAGACTCCGGAAGAATGCTATGCCTTCTTCCATGACCTTTGCACGCAGACAGAGCTGAAGGCCATTGAGCAGCGCTACCGTGTTGCCCGTATGCTGGCTTCCGGCATGATCTATAACGACATCCTTGCAGAGACCGGTGCAAGCTCTGCCACCGTCAGCCGTGTCAACCGCAGCTTGCTCAACGGCAACGATGCATACCATATGATTTTCGAGAGGATGCAGGACGAGGAATAATGGCATACGAGAGTCTGGCTTTTGCTTATGATGGAATGACACAGGATATTGACTATCCTGCTGTTCTGGATTTCTTTGAATCCGTTCTGAGCAGTCATGGGCGTGCGGTAGACTCGGTTCTGGATCTGGCCTGTGGTACAGGCTCTATGTCCCTATTGCTGGCAAAGAAGGGCTATCGGGTTCTGGCGGCGGATATTTCGGAAGAAATGCTCACCGTTGCCCAGCAGAAGTCTGCACAAGTCCCGGACAACCCGCCCTTCTTTATCTGCCAGCCGATGCAGCGTCTGCGTCTGCCTTACGGGGTAGACGCTGTTTGCTGTTTCCTGGACAGCCTCAACTATGTGACAGATCCAAAGGATTGCCGCAGTGCCATAGAACGGGTATACAAGGCCTTGAATCCCGGTGGGGTCTTTTTCTTTGATATCAACACTCCCTATAAGCTTCGGGGGCTGAACGGGCAGGTATTCTTGGACGAAAACCCTGACAGCTACTGTGTCTGGCGTGTGGAGTTTGAGGAAGAGACACGGCTGTGCTACTACGGCATCGACCTGTTCCGCAAGCAGAAGGCGCTTTGGGAGCGGAGCTTTGAACAGCACTGCGAATATGCCTATGAGCCCGAGGAACTGCTGTGCTGGCTCAGGGAGGCAGGCTTCAGCCACGTGGAGCTTTACGGCGATCTGCGTATGGAGTCCCCCACGGCAGAGGAACAGCGGATTTATTTTGCAGCATTTAAGGAGTAATACATGAAGGATTATATTGTACGTGCCATTACCTCCGACGGATGGGTGAAGGCTATGGCTATCCGTTCTACAGCAATGGCGGAGACAGCAAGACAGATGCACAAGACCACTCCCACGGCAACAGCGGCTTTGGGCAGAGTCCTCACCGTTACCTCTATGATGGGCAACCTCCAAAAGGTAGAAAACGGCGCTCTGACCCTGCAATTCAAAGGCGGCGGCCCTCTGGGTACGATCCTCGCCACCTCTGATGCAGAGGGCAATGTCCGTGGCTATGTGACCAATCCCTCTATTTCTCTTCTGGAGAAGTATGCAGGGAAATTGGATGTCGGGGCCGCAGTGGGTACAGACGGTATGCTGACAGTGATCCGTGATCTGCAGATGAAGGAACCTTATATCGGCAGTGTAGAGCTGGTCACGGGAGAGATCGCAGATGATGTGACTGCCTATTTTGCCCAGTCCGAGCAAACCCCCACGGCCTGCGCCCTTGGGGTGCTGGTAGAGACCGATCAGAGCGTAAAGGTTGCAGGAGGCTATTTGATCCAGCTCCTCCCCGGCGCTCCCGATGATGTGATCATGAAGATCGAGACCGGCATCGCCTGTGCAGGAGCCGTGACCCCCATGCTGGATCGGGGCATGAGCCCGGAGGAGATCCTGAAGGCCGTCCTCTGTGAATTCGATCTGGAGCTCTTCGACAGAGAGCCTGTAGAGTACCGCTGCTATTGCAGTAGGGAACGGGTAGAGAAGACCCTCATTACCATCGGCAAGAAGGATATGCAGGAGATCATTGATGAGGGGAAGGATATCACCATCGAGTGCCAGTTCTGCGATACGATCTATACCTTCACCCCCCAACAGGTAGAGGCTTTGCTGAAGAGCCTGTAGGCTTACAATGTTTTTTATAAAACTTGAAAAAAAGGCTTGACAAAAGGGTATATTGTGTGTATAATATCGGTGTTGCTTGAAAGAGCGACACCCTTGGGAGCATAGCTCAGCTGGGAGAGCACATGCCTTACAAGCATGGGGTCACAGGTTCGAGCCCTGTTGTTCCCACCACAATTTGGCCCGGTGGTGCAGTCGGTTAGCACGCCAGCCTGTCACGCTGGAGGTCGACGGTTC
>JAFOZC010000133.1 GCA_017391305.1 Oscillospiraceae bacterium
AAATTTCGGTTTATCGTTCTGTTTTAAGTTTGCACACAGCCCCTTGCCTCTCCCTCCGGGAGAGGTACCTCCCGAAGGGAGGGGGAGAGGGATGTGCAGACAGTTCGTGCAGGAATGCAGTTTCGTATAAGGAATCGGTGCAGTGGTTCTATGGGTAGTTTGTGGGTGGAATCGGTGCAGTGAGCCCTCTCAGGCGCTTCGCGCCAGCTCTCCCGGAGGGAGAGCCAAGGGTGCGGTGGGCATCGATGGGTGGAGGGAGAGCCAAGAGTGCGGTGGGCATCGGTAGACAGAGCGACAAGTCCCGGCTTACCGAACTGCTTGAAGTTTGCACACAGCCCTTGGCTCTCCGGTTGGGAGAGCCAAGGGCTTGTGGTGGGCATCGTAGACAAAGCGTGAAATCTCTGTTTATTCTCCCTTATAGATAGAATCAATCATGCGGTACAGTTCTTCTGTTGTAATGTCCCCTATAATGGCGCCGCCGTAGCTGCCATTTTGCCAGACACAGCTATACTGCCCATTGTTGCTCATAATGTGATACTCTGTGCCGTTCTTGCAGTAGACAGTGACCTCTGACGCATCCTTTTCATAAACCTCATTGGGTACTTCATTGCTCACAAAGATTCGGATCTCCAGCCGATCCTCTCCCCGGGAGAAGTCCGCACTGATCTCGCTTTTTTCCCCATCCTTTCCGGTGACATGATGAACTCCAAAATCATCCCAATTCTCTATGGTATATCCCTCAGGGATCCAGCAGGGTACTACAGGACCCACATCATATTGGGAAACCGCATCATGAAGCCTCTGCAGGTCGGGATTCTCCCCATGATACCCCGGGCTTTGCAGGTCGGGATCCTCCGGCAAGCTTACTTTTCCATCAAACCAGAAAACGCTCTTGGTCCATCTGCCCAAAAGAGAGCCCATGCCGCCTGCTCCTCCGGCGGGGAAAATCGTAGCCAGAAACACCACTGCAAGCATAGCAGCCACAGCTAAGCCGCGAAGCAAGGATGACTTTTTCCGTGTCGGCAATGCCTCCTGGGGAAACAAGGACGCATTTCTTCCCTCCGGGGTGTTGAAATAGCTCTGCTGATCCTCCCATGCCTCTTGAAGCTCTGTGTCGGTAAAGGCTTCCCTGCTGCGAAGGATCTCCAATATGCTTTGTACCCGT
Source organism: Oscillospiraceae bacterium (assembly GCA_017391305.1). Taxonomy (GTDB): domain Bacteria; phylum Bacillota; class Clostridia; order Oscillospirales; family Oscillospiraceae; genus JAZOXB01. Next base: position 1,166 of record JAFOZC010000133.1, read on the forward strand.
TGTGGGTCGCTGTTTTTTCCTTCAAAGTCCTCACGAAGGATCTGCTGCAAGTCTTCTGTACTCATGTTTTCCAAAGGTTCCATCAGCTCTGACCTCCTTCCTCTCGGAATCTTATCATTTATGAATGTCGGGACGGATAACACCGCCCACCGTGTTGCAAATCGGAAATATTTCCAAAAAACTGAAACATAGCTCTATATCGGACTGCATCAGGCGAATATCTGCCCCTATATCAGCCCCTGCGAACTGTATTCCTTCTTCCCTGTTTCTACTTAATTATTGCCGTGGGAAGGGAAAGCTGACAGTTTTTTTCGAGATTTTTTCCTCTGATATTGGGGGAACTCCTTTTCCAACTTTTTCCGAATGCGTTCCAGCCGTTTCTGGCTGGTCCATACGCTGATATTCCGTTCCTTTGCCACCTGCAAATGACTTTTCTGCTCCAGCACAAGGGCCTTGAGCAGGTCATATTCCTCCGTGGTAAGGATCTGTCGGATCCGTCCAAGGATCGTCTGTATATCCTCCGGCTCTTCTTCCAGCCTCAGTATGTTCCTATCCAATGCGCCCCGCTCCTCCTGCAGAGAAAGGAAGCGGCGCAAATACCGCTCCCGGGCTCGGTTGCTGCTTTGGATTTTATATTTGAGGGTCTGCATGAGCCATGCCTGAGGATTCTCATGGTGCAGCAAAAGCTCTTTTTTTCGCAATGCCTCGTGGAAGGTATCTTGCACAATGTCCTCAGACCGTGGGGAATCTTGGGTAACCGCCTTTGCGTAGAGCAGGAGCTTTTGGTACTCCTGCCGAAACAGTGTTTCCATAAACTTCTCTTTGTCCGTTGTCACCAAAGGCTTCCTCCTCTCTCAAAAGATTTTTCATAGACGATTTTTATAGTAGCAGAGATAGACCGTTTTTTCAAGCCCTGAAAAATTTTTTAGAAATTTCTTTCTAAAGCTGTCAGTTTTTCACATGTGCGGTAATATATAGGCATAGAGCGAAAACTACAGCACTAAAATGCACGGCCGGCATTTTATGATAGTTCCGCTCTGTGGTATTGCAAAAGACGTCTTGCCTTACCGTAGCGAAGCTCCAGCGCTTTGCTTGCTGTCCGCCCATCACAGCAAGAGCAAAAGCGCTCGGCATCAATCGCAGAATTTCACGTTCAAACATAAGGAGGTTCAATTATGTACCGAGCGAGAAGACTTATGATCCTTGGACTTGCTGTCATACTTCTGCTATCTGCGCTTTTGTCCGGCTGCCGATCCGAACCCGAGCCTGCGGATATGTATGTCTGGGAAGAAGAGATTACCGCCCCCACAGAGCCCATTCCCATCACCGAGCCTAAAAACATTTCTTACAGAGATAATGTTCACGGTGCATATCCCAGCTGCTCCGTCTATCCTGCCGGTAATGACGAAGGCTTCTACTTCAGCCGCGTAGGCACGGATCTGTGTTACTATTACAGCTTTTCGGAAAAAAGCACGATCCGCATGTGCTCCCGTCCCGGCTGCAAGCACAAGGACGAAAGCTGCCTGAGCTATATCAGCGACCTGACTTGTATACTGGAGGCAAATGGAACACTATATGCCTTTTGTCAAGACGAGCTCAGTGTCCGGTTGCTGAAAATTGATCCTGCGACAGGAAATCGCAGCACCTTTTATGCTTGGGAAGGCAGTGTTGGTGAAAAATACTACATGCTTAACGACTGTTTTTACTCCTGCGGTCGGATTTTTACCACCGTGAATATGGTAGATGGTTTGAGCACCATCCTTCTACAATCCATTGATCTGAGGGATGGAGCTTTGACTACCATTGCCGAAAGCAGTGACTTAGGAAGCGGAGAATTTCTGGGTGCTTACGGAAATTATGCCTTTATAAACTGGCACGGTCTGACAGAAGAGCTTCCCAAAATGGAGGACTATCTGAAAGAGCATCCCAATGAAACGGAACTGGACTATTATTCCTATATCAACCGGTTTCAAAAGGAACACACCGGAAAACAGATCCGCAAGTATGACCTAATCACCGGAGAACACGAAGACGTTTATTCCCTCCTGCAAATGGGCGGTACGAACGCTCCGGACTTTAATCTTACAGGAAGCTACTGCGCATTCGGAAAGTATCTCCTCTACTCCCTCGGTAAAACCACCGTCTGCCGCTATGATATGAATAGCGGAGAAGCTCGGGAGCTATTAACGGTTGAAAACCTTTGGGGCGCGAAGCTTGTAGACGACCGCCTGCTTTATTGGCTCCTGGAGGAAGAGCAGATCAAGGTTCGCCTTCGAGATGTGGATACCGGAGAAGAGCTGATCCGAGAAAACGAAGGCGACAATAAGGCACTTGCATTTACCGTACTTGGAGAAAGTGCAACAAGCTTTCATGGCGTTTATGACGATAAATTAGCATGGATCTCCAAGGAGGATTACTACGCAGAAAAATACAACCGTTCTGTATTCTATCCCACATAACATGCACCACACAGCCATGGAGGTGAGACAATGGAGCTGCGATTTCATGCTTTGACCAAGGAGTACGGAAATAAGCTTGCCCTGAAGGGGGTAAACCTCTGCTTGACAGATGGGATCTACGGTCTGTTAGGCCCCAACGGTGCAGGGAAAAGCACCATGATGAACATTCTCACAGGAAACCTCCCTGCAACAAAGGGTCATATCACTTTAGACGGGAAGGACATCCGCTCCATGGGACAGGAGTACCGCAAGCTTCTGGGCTATATGCCACAGCAGCAGGTCTTTTATCCCGGCTTTACCGCAGAGCAATTTCTCTTTTATATTGCTTCTCTGCGGAAAATGGAGAAAAAACAGGCGGCTTCTCGCATAGATGCGCTCTTGGAGCAGGTAGAGCTCAGTGATGTAAGGCGAAAGCCCATCCGCAGCTTTTCCGGAGGGATGAAGCAGCGTCTGCTTCTGGTACAAGCCCTGCTGGATGATCCCCGGATCTTAGTTCTGGACGAGCCCACAGCCGGTTTAGATCCCAAACAGCGGATCCTGCTACGGAATCTCATCGGAAAAATTGCTCTGAACAAAATCGTCCTGATCTCCACCCACGTGGTATCGGACGTGGAATACATTGCAAAGGAGCTGATCCTGCTATCCCAAGGAGAAATTCTTTGCAAGGGAACTCACAGAGAACTGACCAAGTCCCTACAGGGCAGGGTGTGGGAGGTCTGCGCCGGGGAGGATGAGGCGGCAAGGGTCGGAGAGTTCGGCTCTGTGTGCGGTCTTGCAAAAACCGCAGAGGGAATCAGTGTGCGGCTTCTTGCGGAGAAAGAGCCGCCCTTCCCCTGCAGAGCCCTTTCCCCCACCTTAGAGGACGTGTATCTGCACTATTTCGGGGAGTTGGGATGAAATGAGATACGAATGGAAAAAGATTTTTGCAAATCCCCACGCAGTTCTGCTGTTGATCGCCGCCCTGCTCCTGAACGGCTATCTGTTTTACAGGCACTGCACAGACAGCTCCCCGGGCTATACCGAAGCACAGATCCGTGCCAAGTATGGGCAGAACATCGACATAGAGGAAGAGCTTAGGGAACTGGATGCACGTTCCTTGGATTTCACTGCCGATTCCCGTGACCTCAACCTGATTACAGGGGATGTTTACTTAGAACGGCGGCTGGATCGGGAGGTCCTTTCCCGAATGGAAGAAGCAGAACACTATGCTGACTATTTGCAGGAAAAGCAGACTGAGATCCGCGCACGCCTGAATTCCGGCTTTATGGGTCCGGAGGGCGGCTTCCCCTATGAGGCCCAGCTTCGGGTTGCAGAAACTTACCGCAAATTAGAAGGCATACAGCCGGAGGTCTCCTTTTCCGGAGGTATTGCGATTTTTACCCATTGGCATATTACAGACCTGCTTCTGCTGTTGTTCTGCCTTACAGCAGGGCTGTTCCTCATGACTCGGGAGCATACCGCAGGGCTGCTTCTGCTCCTGCGCCCCACTGCAAGAGGCAAGTCCTCTCTGTACGCACAAAAGTTCCTGACCCTTCTGCTTTTTGTTACATGGGCCTTTGTGATCCTTTATGGCACAGATTTTGTCCTATCGGGGCTGATCCTTGGCTTTGGCAGGCTCTCCCGACCCATTCAGTCCGTCACCGGCTTACTGCCCTGCCCCACGCCCCTGACCGTGGGGGGCTATTTGCTCCGCTTTCTGTTAGAAAAGCTCCTTTGGCTCTGGGCAGTTTCTGCAGTAGTGTTCCTGCTGTGCACACCGGCAAAGCGTCCCACCCATGCCCTTCTTCCTGCGGCGCTTGTTGCAATGATTTCCCTGCTTATGGGGCAAAGCAGTGATCTTTGGGTGCAATCTCTAAGCCTGAGCTTTCTGAGCGACACTGCCGAGCGTTACTCAAACTGCCTGATGATGAATTTCTTCGGTCTTCCTGTACCCCGTCGGATCATTTGTCCCATCTTCTGCGTCCTGCTGCTCATTGGCTGTTTCCTTGTGGGTCTGCACAGCTTCTGCAAAAAGCCCACCGTTCCCGTAGCCAAGGGACGCTCCTCCCAGCTTTTCCGTCCGGGAAGACACACAAGCCTCACGAGGCACGAGGCCTTCAAGCAATATGTCAGCAACGGCGGTATTTTCCTGCTGATCGTCTTTGCTGTTTTGCAAGCTCTCATTTACACAAACCGCAGCTTTCCCATTTCTCAGAACGAGTACCACCTGCAACAGTATGCAAAGGTCCTTGCAGGAGCGCCAAATGCCCAAAAGGACGACTTCCTAATACAGGAAGCCGCCCGTTTTGAAGAAATCCGGCAAACCATTGACGAGTACTACAGCAATATTCAAGATGCCCATATTGCCGAAATTCTCACCAATGAATTTGAGCAGAAGCTTATGCCCCGGGATGCCTTTGAGATGGCGAAAGCCCACTATGAGAACTTAGGGGAAGGGGAAGCCTATGTCCACCAAACAGGCTATACTCGGCTCTTCGGCCCCCTTGGCATTGGGGATGACCTACTGAATGTTGCACTGCTACTATTATTCCTGAGCCTTTCCCTGGGCAGAACCTTCTCCGAGGAAGCAGAAACAGGGGTTGCGGTGCTCCTGACAACCATAGGCGCACAAAAACGTGTCAGGAGGCGAAAGCTCCTCTTTACAGCGCTGACTGCCTTCCCATTATTCTGCATTGCCTTTCTGCCCCAGTGGTTCACCGTCCACAGGGTCTACGGCTTAGAACAGCCGGACGCCCTTGCCCAAAGTGTTACGGTTTTGCGTAGCTTGCCCAAGGGCTTAAAAATATGGCAGGTATTTGTCCTTACAGGGATTTTGCGTGGCGCTGTGACCGCCCTTGGTTGCGGAGTCATTTTACATCTTTCTAAAAAAACGGAAAACACCGCAACCACCATGCTTGCCTCCATAGGTCTTCTTGTACTCCCTCCCCTGATTGCCCGCCTGTTATTATAATGCAATGGAATGGAGCTGTCTCAAACAATGTTGCTTCGTCACATCATTTGAGACAGCTCCATTGGTAGCTTCTTCCCGTCTGCAAATTTAGGCTATCACCTGAATAAAATGGAGATGTGTCAGGGATTCGCTGAAGAGATCCCGTGAAGAAAGGCCGAATTTGTTTGCACACTTTGTCGTAATAAAGCATAGATTGATGCGGGGGGGATGTTTTATGGCAAGATTTGTTGTCAAATTCGGAGGCAGTTCTGTTGCCGATACAGGGAAGCTTTATGCCGCCGCTCGGAAGCTTGCGGCGCTGAAACGACAGGGTCACGAAGTGATCGGTGTCTTGTCTGCTCGGGGGAAGCATACAGATGCCCTCCTTGCGGGAGCCAAAGAGGTAGATCCGGATTGTTCGGGTCGGGAGCTGGATGTCCTGCTGTCTACGGGAGAGCAATGCTCTGTTGCTCTGTGTGCCATAGCGCTCAAACGGCTCGGCATGGATGCCGTCAGTCTTTGCGGCTGGCAGGCAGGGTTGCGGACAGACGACAGCTACGGTAGCGCCCGTTCTCTGGGTCTATTCAATCATCGGATCGAGGAGGAGCTGGAAAAGGGGCGCATCGTCCTTGTGGCAGGCTTTCAGGGGGTCAATGACCATGGGGATATCACCACCTTAGGTCGGGGCGGCTCCGATACCACGGCGGTTGCTCTTGCGGCCTATCTCCACGGAGATGTATGCCGAATCTATACCGATGTAGACGGAGTATATGACAAAGATCCCCGTCTGTATCACGATGCAGTGAAATTCACCCATATTTCCTACGATGAAATGCTGACCCTCGCCCGCAGTGGGGCAAGAGTACTCCACGACCGCAGTGTGGAGCTTGCAAAACAGTACGGTGTTTGTATCGAGGTTCGCTCCACCTTCACCGACGGGGAGGGAACCATGGTCTACTGAGCCATAGGAGCTGTCGAAGAGGAAGGCGACAGCTCCTAATTTTATTGATCTCTGTAAGGGAAACAGCCCCGCCCCGGAAAGAAATTATTTTTCCGAAAAGGAAAAAACACCTTTCCAAATACAAGAAAATATGCTATGA